>DASYCE010000012.1 GCA_036500345.1 Gemmatimonadales bacterium
GTCGTGATGTAGTTGAAATACTGGATCCGAAGATGCTCCGCGCGCGCCGATGTGCCGAGGTAGTTCTCGCGATCGCCCAGCCCGAGGCCACCTTGCAGAAGAAACGCGACGTAGCTGCGCTCGCCGTGAATGCTCGGTTCCACCGACAAGCCGAGGATATGCGACGAGCGATAGATCCCCCAGTTGAGCGGATCGACATCGGCCGGCGTTTCGCGGCCGAGGTACCGGGTCAGCGCCACGTTGTCGCGGAGTTGGTCGATGGTGTCGAGGGCGGATCGAAGTGGCTCGATCCCGTGCGCTTCGATCGTCGCGTCGTCGAGCCACGCGGCGCGAAAGTCGGCGATTCTGCGCTGATTCGATCCCGGAGGAGCCGTCGCTGCGTCGTCGAGAAGCTGCACGATGCGCTGCCGGGTCCGCTGGTCGATTTCGTTGCGCGCACCCCAGCGCTCCATTCCCGCCGGGATCGGCGTGGAGTGGAGCCACTCGCCGTTGGCGTAGGCAAAGAAGTCGTCCCCGGGGCGGGTATGCGGGTCGACACCGGTCAGCAGTGGCGATGGCTTCGAGGTCCCCGCGTCCTGGGCACGGAGAGCGAGGGGCCGAACGGACGCCAGGGTGGCGAGGATGGCGAGGGTGCTTCGCGAAATCGTACGAAGAGTTCTGATCATGGCGCGAAGGCTATCGGGCGCGACCGATGTCCGCGCTGCCGCCGCGCGACAAGTTCAGATCAATTTCGGACGACGGGGTAGTCTCATTGGTTGAAATGCCAGAATTCGTGCTATCGTTCCGACCATGCCGGATGTCCTGAAATGATCGCTCGTACCGAGACGATCGATCTCCTCTTCGTCATCGTGCCGCACGCGCTGCTGCTCGACATTGCCGGCCCCGCCGAAGCGTTCCGCCTGGCGAACCTGCACCGTGAGCGTCAGGGGTTGCCGCCGCGCTTCGTCCTGCGGTTTGCCGGGCCATCATCGACCATGCCGACGTCGGTCGGCCTTGCCCTCGGCGAACTCGAACCACTGCCGCGGCACCTCCCCGCGCCGACGTGGGTCGTCGTGGTTGGTCAGCCGACCGCGCACACCACGCAGGCGACACCTGCGATCATGGCGACCGCGCGATGGCTCAATCAGATCCTTCACTCGTCGCTGCGAGATGCCGGCGCGCCACATCGTCTGGTGACGATCTGCTCGGGAGCGCTCCTCGCTGCGCGTGCCGGTCTCCTCGGCGGCCGCCGCTGCACCACGCATCACGAACTCCTCGATGCGCTGCGCGCGCTGGCACCCGGCGCCCAGGTCATCGACAACCGCGTCTTCGTCCTCGACGGCGCAATCGCCTCGAGCGCGGGCGTCACGGCGGGAATCGACATCGCGTTGCATCTCATCGCCGAGGAGTGCGGCGAGGCATTGGCGGCAAGCGTGGCCGAAGACATGGTGGTCTACCTGCGGCGATCGCCGCGCGATCCGGAGCTCTCGCCGTTCCACATGCACCGGCGGCACTTGCACGCCACGGTCCACCGCGTGCAGGACGCCATCATCACCCGCCCCGAGCACGAGTGGGACATGCCGGCGCTCGCGGCGGTCGGAAACACCACCACCCGTCATCTGCTCCGGCTCTTTGTCGAGCACGCCTGCATCTCGCCGCTCGACTTCCTCCGGTCGATTCGCCTGGAACGCGCCCGCCAGTCACTCGAATACGGCGCCTCGGTCAGTCGCGCCGCGAAGGTCGCCGGTTTCAGTTCGGGTCTGCAATTGCGACGGGCGTGGCGGAATCAGTGGGGCGGGTCGCCGCGCGACGTGGTGCGAGCAGCGGGTCGATCGGAAAGGAACAGCACGGGTGTGGCGGGGGATGCGGTCGAAGCGCGCCGGCGGGGGATCACCTCGGCATGAAAGAAGCCCGACATGAGTCCCCGAACATCTCCCCGAACTGTCCGGGAGTCGTCGAGTCTACGATCGGGCTAAGTCGTTGTGCGACAACATGGCCAGGGGCAGAATCGAACTGCCGACACCGTGATTTTCAGTCACGTGCTCTACCAACTGAGCTACCTGGCCGAACGCGACGACAAGCTTAATGGCGGAGCTTCCGGGGTGCCACGTGCGCCTGCCGCGATCATCGGGACGTCGGCCGGCCGGATCGGGATTTCGCTACCCCGTTTTGAGCGCCCGTCGAGTTGAACGGGGCTTCCCCCCGACGAAACATCGCGTCCGGCCCTCGAGACACTGGTTCTGGCAGTTGAGACATCACTTCCGCGCGTCCCGACGCGGCCCCGACGTGACGCAACGCGATTTCAGCCCAATCGAAACGACTTCCGCCGAATTCGACTTCACTTCCGCCGAATCACGCCAGACTTCCGGCGAATTCGACCTCACTTCCGCCCAATTCGATCTGACTTCCGCCGATTCTACGTGGCTTCCGCCAACGCGTTCGTCCCGTCCGGGATTGCGATCAGCCGATCCGCCGCAGTTTCCGTCCATTGTTTCCGGAATTCGAAGCTTCCGGTCTCGGATACACCACTTCCGACGACGCGGAGGTCACTTCCGCGCGGCTATCGGCCGCTCCGTTTTCGAATTCGCCTCTTCAGCCGCCGCGTTCGTCGCTTCCGGGTGCCGTTCGGACGATCCGGCGCCGCGTCGATCGCTTCCGCCGGGCGCGCACCCCGCAGTTCCGGCGGAGGAGCATCAATCCTCTCGTTGCGCACTTCACTTTGCGAGTCGCAACCCCACGATTCCCGCGACAATGACCGCGATCGACAGCAGCCGCAGCGGCTGACGCGATTCGCCGAGGAGGACGATCCCGAGGATCGCCGTGCCGACGGCGCCGATTCCGACCCAGACGGCGTAGCTCGTCCCGGCGGGAAGGACCCGGATCGCCTGCGCGAGGAGCCACATCGAGGCGAGCATCGCGATGACAGTGATCACCGTCGGCAGCGGCCGCGAAAAGCCGTTGCTGTACTTGATGCCGACCGCCCAGACCATTTCCAGCAGGCCGGCGACGATGATGAAGATCCAGGCGCGGGATTCGGTCATCGGCGGCCGATGGTGAACAAAACTCGCTGCCGTACCAATTGCTTCACCGGACATCCTGCCGTGCGGGCCGGGGTGAATGTCGATGTCATGATTGCGTCGATCGCCGACTTCGCGAAGTCCTGAGACGGTGCCGAGATGAGTCGGATAGATCCGGGCAACGTGCGACCAGACTCATCGACGATGTACTGGAGATCGACGATCGCTTCGATCCCATCTGCCCGCGCGGATAACGGATAGTAAACCTTCCCCGCGCGACGCATCACGCTCGGGGTATCGATCTCGACCTCCGGAATCCTCAGACGCACCAGCGGAGCGATCGCGTTTGTTGAATCCTGGGCGACCAGCTGAACATGAATCGGCCGATGCTGCTGGCCCGCGAGCGTCGCGAGGATTCTCGCGTCGGATGTCCCTCCGGTCTCGTTCAGCGCCGCAAGCAGGGCGGCATCGGTCGCGAACTCTCCAGTCGGTTCCAACCATTTCAACGTGCTGAACGTCCCGTCCGGCTCGATCACGAGGTCGAGTGTGCCGAAAACCCGTGGCCTGTCGGCGAATGCCGATTTCCGGGTGTCCTGTGTGGGAGGGCGTTTCGGATTCTTCGGGGGCCCGGTGAACGGATAAAACAGCGCTCCAATCGACGGCGGAGGCTGAAAGCGTTGCCGAATCATTGAGGCGATTGCGTCAGACATGACTGAATCGTCGGAGGCATCACCCTGATGACTGGCCCGAAGCGAAAGGATCTCGACTGTCGTATCCCGATGCGCCGCGGTATCGAACACGCAGGCCTTGGGCGCTGCCTCGTTCTTGTGCCCCTGCGCAGCCACCGCAGCCGGCATCAGTCCAGCAACTGCAACCAGCGCTACGAGCCTCATCCCACCACCGCGTCGGCCTCGATTTCCACCAGCATCCGGTCGTCGATCAGCCGCGACACCTCGACCATCGTCGTTGCCGGCATGATCGCGCCGAACGCTTCGCGATGCGCCCGGCCGACCTCTTCCCATCGCGAGATGTCGGTGACGTAGATCCGCGTGCGCACCACATCCTCCAGTCGCGCACCGCCCTTCTCCAGTGCGCTGGCGATGTTCGCGATTGCCTGCACCGCCTGCGCGTACATGTCACCCGCGCCGACGATCGCGCCGTCGGCATCGGTCGCCGTGGTGCCGGTGACATGCACCAGCGGTCCCACCCGCACCGCGCGCGAATAGCCGACGATCGATTCCCATTTCGCGCCGCTGGCGATGTTCTGCCGCGACCACGAACCGCTCACGGGCGCTTGCCGCTGGTGAGCACCAGCACCAGCCCGCCGAGCGCCACGATCCCGCCGATCCACGGTGCCACCGATTTCTTGCTGTCGGTCGTGACCCGCACCTGGCCAATGTCGAGCACATCCTTCTTGGTGTGATACGAGAGGCCGCGCGCCAGGATGATCCCGCCGAGAAGGATGCACGTCGCGCCAATGATGACGCGAAGTCTCATGGCATCACCGGATCGCTGAGCGGCGGAATCGTCACCATGCCGAGGCCGGTCGTTTCGCCGGTGACGAGGCGGCGATGAATGTCGGCCTGGCCGAGATGGTATCCCAGATGGGAGACATGATGAATCAGGAAGCGTTCGGTCGAGAGCGTCACCTTGCCGAGCGGTATGGGGAAATCGCGCGGCAGGAGTTCGGGGTCGAGATGATCCAGGGCGCGCGAAACTTCGTCGCGAGTCACCGCGAGGAGCATCTCGAGTTCGACGCGCGGGAGCCCCCGCACCGCGAACTCCGCTTCGCGATCGCGCACGTAACCGCTCCGGCCAAGCACCCCGCCGATGAAGTGACGCAATGCGCCGCAGCAGTGTACCACCAGCGTCCCGGTCGAATTGCTCACGCCACGCGGGAGCTCCCACACTGACGCGTCGGTGGGAAAGGCGTCGAGCTGGAGCCCGAACCCTGCGAGGTCCCGGAGAAAGCATCGCTTCACCGCATCGGCGACCATTCGCCCTCCCTCACATCGTCATGGTGAACATGATGTGCGCCTTCGGCGTCCCGGCATCCATCAGCCACGGTCCCTGCGCCAGCGGCTGATCCGGGAGCCCTGTAGACGCGGCGGTGGCGAACGGCGTGTACACCGAGTAGCGGAGCTTGATGGCACTCGTCACCGTCCCGGCCTTGGCATCGACGCCGCTCATCGGACCGTCGAGCGCCCAGAGTGCCGCGGGCTGCTCCGGCATCTTGATCGTCCCCGCCTTCACCTGGGCGAAGCGTGCGCTGTCGACGTTCTTGACGCCCTTGCCGCGCAGCGTGCGACCGGCCGCCATGAACGGCTCCATCGTGTTCGCGTAGCACGCCGCGTGAAAGACCGAATCACCGGGGACACCGGCGAGGCAGGTCATCGATCCGCTCCCCGGGCGAAGCGTCACCAGCTTGCGGGCGTTGTCGTAGCCGAGCACGGTGGCGCCGGCGCGGAAATTCATCGGCAGCGGCAGCACCGCGAGCGCGATCTGTTGTGCCGGCGGCAGCGGCTTCTGGCCACAGGCGGCGACGGGGAGGACAAGCACCATGACAGCTGCGCGAATGAGTCGCATGATCTACTCCAGCGAAGGACGCTCAACGATGCCACGAAACGCCCCGGGGCGCTA
Organism: Gemmatimonadales bacterium; assembly: GCA_036500345.1. NCBI lineage: Bacteria > Pseudomonadati > Gemmatimonadota > Gemmatimonadia > Gemmatimonadales > Gemmatimonadales bacterium. Next base: position 5,637 of record DASYCE010000012.1, read on the forward strand.
CCCGACCCGACCCGCCACGATCGTCAGCGGCCAGTGAATCGTTCGCGGTACCGCTCCCCAGTCGCGTCGCAGTCGTGCACCGAAGTTCTCGACCGGATCGGCCCGGTTCACCTCGATGTATCGTCGCACCGCCGACCAGGTTCGCAGGTATCCGAGGAACTGGTCGACGGTCCACTCCGCGCTCATGTCGATCGGCGGCGGTTCAATCGGATCGAACGGCAGCGCGATCCGGCGATATCCCTGGTCGACATGTCCCCGCTCCTTCGGCCAGTACTCGCCGACCACGTCGTCGTGAAAGTGTCGCAGCTGGTCGCTGGTGGCGGGATCGTCGAGCGTGGCGAGGCCGTAGCTCCACGCCACGAAGATGCCGCGCGGGGCGAGGACGCGGCGCACCTCGATCCAGAATCGGGGCAGGTCGAACCAGTGGAGCGCCTGCGCGACTGTCACGGCATCGAAGGCATGATCCGCGAGGCCGCTCGATTCCGCCGCGGCGACGCGCCAGGTGATTCGCGGGTTCTTCGGCGCCTCGCGAAGCTGTTCCGCGCTGGCGTCGGTGCCGGTGACCTGCTCGAAACGTTCGGCGAGAGGCAGCGTCGCCTGGCCGCTGCCGCAGGCGCAGTCCCAGGCATTCCCCCGCGATGGTGCCGTCGTAGCGATCCAGTCGAACAGCGCCGCCGGATAGGTCGGACGATACCGGGCGTACGAGGCGGCGATGCTCGAAAAGTGATCGGGGAAGGTCACCGCCCGACGTCAGCCAAGTTCACTCTGCGTGGAGATGATCGTCCCGACGAGGCCGTACTCCTTCGCCTGGTCGGCGTCGAGCCAGAAGTTGCGCGTGGTGTCGTCCTCGATCCGTTCGATCGTCTGTCCCGTCTCGCGCGCGAAGATCCTGTTCAATCGTTCGCGCATCTTGACGATCTCGCGCGCTTCGATGGCGATGTCCGACGCCGTGCCGCCCATCCCGCCCGCCGGCTGGTGCAGCAGGAAGCGGGTGTTGGGGAGGCAGTACCGCAGCTTGCGCGGCACCGAGACGTAGATCAGCGCGCCGGCACTCGCCACCCATCCGGTCCCCACCATCCGGATCTCGGGAGTGACGAAGCGGAGCATGTCGTGGATCGTGTCGCCGGCTTCGACGTGCCCGCCCTGCGAATTGATGAACACGGTGATCGGCTTGTCGGAGTCGGCCGAGAGGGTGAGCAGCTGCGACAGGGTGCGATCGGCGACGCTCTGCGTGATCTCGCCCGAGATGATCACCGTCCGCGCCTTGAAGAGCTTCGCGGCGAACGGATCGAACGGCGACGGGGACGACGCGGCATCAGGAAGATCGGTATCGGGCATGGTCTCGGGTGCGGTGAATGTGAACGATCGTACCGGGCGTGAACCCTAGCACGGCATCGCGCGGATGGCCATTGGCGACGAACCCCCGTCAGCGGTCGGTGCCGCCGACGAGGGTTCAGCCACGGTTGCGCAACGCCTCGTCAGCGGCCCTGCGGCTCCAGCTCGCAGACGTGCCGCGGGTACGCTACCCGCCCCGAGTCGCCGCCGCGGATCAGCGAGAAGTCGACCCGGGCCGACGAATCCGACACCGTCATCGTGTCGGTCTGCCGGCTCAGGTACCCGCGGAACGACGCCGTCAGCGTGAAGGTCCCCGCCGGCGGGTTCAGCAGGTGATAGTGACCGTTGGCCAGGGTGGTCGCCCGGGCGTTCGAGTTGGTCACCTGGATCTGCACGCCGCGGAGCGGGCAGCCGGTGGTGTCGTCAAAAACCCGTCCGCTCACCGCGCGCGGCGCCGCCTGCGCCTGTGCCACTGCCGGTGCCGCAACGGCAAGCGCCAGAATCAGAATCGTCATTCGTGACATTGCTGTCTCCTTTCGTGAACCGAACCGGCTCGTCACCGCACCTGATGACGATCCAGCCGGTGGCGCCGCCACGAATGGGGCCCGATCAGGACCGCGGAGGCTTCCGGGGTGCCCCCGAATCGGCGGGGACGATGACCGACGAGGTATGCCCAATGAGGAAGCGCCATCCCGAGTCGCCGTGGACCGCGGTCATCGACAACGCGCCGGCGAGTCCGATCGTCTCCCCGGTGGTGTCGGTGATCTTCTCGGCGAAATTGGTGGTGACGATCGCCACCCCCGGCGCCACCGGCGTGATCTCCGGCTCGATCAGCGACATGCCGAAGTCGCGCACCACGGGCGCCATCGCGAGCATCGTGTCGGCGAGTTCGCGAGCGGACCGGTACTTGAGCTCGCCATCCTGGAACCAGCGGAAGGCCGAGTCGGACGAGTAGAACGTTGCCGCGCGGCCAAAGTCGCGGGCAGCGAGCGCGCCGCGCCACGCGTCGAGCATCTGTGCCACGCTGTCGCGCTCCGCCGCCCGGTGCCCCGCGGTGAATTGCGATGCGTGACATCCGCCGAGAGCCAGGGCGACGACGAGTGCCGCACAGGCCGCCCTCATGGATGGTGCGGCGCCACGGTGGTGCGCGGCGGAGCGGCAGCAGGCGGCGCCTCGCGCTGCTGACGATGCTCCCGCACCACGATCGGGTCACCATCGACATTGGGGAAGAGATCGTACGTCGCCGGCTTCCACGATCCGTCGGATTCGTGCGCCATGATCATCCGTTCGCCGACTTGCCGGTCATCGCCCAGGTCGGTCAGCCAGCGCAGCACGACGTACTCCGCCGCAGGCAATGGCGGTTCGTCCTTGAGCCAGTGTGCCTCCACCAGCTTGCGCAGATCGGCGCGGTGGAACTGGCGGTCGAGCCGGCCGGCATTGACGGTCCACTGTTCGCGCGAGACGTGCTGGCGAAAGAAGCTGTCGGTCTGCGCCCAGCTGGCGCCGTAGTTGGCATCGGCGAGGAGCGCGAACCAGGAGCGGGCGGCGTGCACGGCGCCGTCGATCGCGGTGTCGGCAGCCACCCCCGTGGCCTGCGCCGGGAGCCGGGTCGCGGCCGTCGCCGCGATCAGCAGCGTTGCTCCTCCCACCAGATAGCGGTGCATTGTCTCTCGATTACGCGAGATCGCCGCGACCCGTTCCCTCGCTGCGGCGGCGGACCGGCATTCGGCCGCTCCGGAAAAGGTACCTCGTCATTGCCAATCCTCCCCCGGCGGCGTGACCTTTCCCCAATGGCCCCTGCATCCCGTCGCGGGTTGACGGTCATCGATCATCCGCTCATCCGGCACAAGATCGCCCTCCTCCGCGACGCGACGACGTCGACCAGGGACTTCAAGCAACTGGTCGGCGAAATCGCCGCGCTGATGACGTACGAGGTGACGCGCGACCTCCCGACCGAGCCGGTCGAGGTCGTGACGCCGCTGGAGACCACCACCGGCGAGCGGGTCAGCGGGAAGATCGCCCTGGTGCCGATCCTTCGCGCCGGCCTCGGAATGGTGGACGGAATCGTCCAGCTGATACCGAACGCGCGGGTCGGGCACATCGGGCTCTATCGTGATCACGTGACGCTCCAGCCGGTGTCGTATTACTTCAAGGTTCCGACGCCGGCCCCCGATCATCGCTTCTTTCTTCTCGACCCGATGCTGGCGACCGGCGGCTCGGCCATCGCTGCCGCGGCCGAACTCCGGCGGGCCGGCGTGACCGACATTTCGCTCCTCTGCCTGGTTGCCGCCCCCGAGGGCGTGGCTGCATTCACGAGTGCGCACGCCGATATTCCGATCTACGCAGCCGCCTTCGACCGGGAGTTGAACTCCCTCGGCTACATTCTTCCAGGCCTCGGCGACGCCGGGGACCGCCTCTTCGGAACAAAATGAGCGCTCCTCGTACCCTGACATTCTTCGGCGGCGCAGCGACCGCAACCGGTTCGATGATTCTGCTCGAAGCGGCCGGCGCGCGCGTCCTCCTCGATGCGGGGCTCTTCCAGGGGAATGTGGCCCAGGCGGACCAGAGCAACCGCGATCTCCCGCTCGATCCGGCCCGGGTCGACGCGATCCTCCTCTCCGATGCCGGGCTCGCCTCCGGTGGCCGGGCACCCCAGCTGGTGCGCCACGGCTACAAGGGGCCGATCTACGCCACCCCCGCCACGCGCGACGGCATCGCCATCCTTCTGGCCGAGACGGCGCTCGAGCTGGAGGCCCGGGGACACCTGCTCTATTCGCTGGAGGATGTCTTCGCCACGCTGCGCCAGACCGTCGGGCAGCCGTGCCGCCGTGCATTGCACCTCCGCCGCAACCTGGTCTTCGAATTCACCGAGGCGGGGCACACGCTCGGCTCGGCCAGCATCGAATTGCGGACCGGTGAAGGCGGGTCGCATCGGATCGTGTATTCGGGCTGCATCGGGCGCCCCGGGACGACAGTCTTCCGCGACGCCGATCCCAACCCGGGCGAGGTCGATACCCTGATCATCGGCTCACCATTCGCGCATCTGCGCCACCCGATGTTCAGTGACGCGCGCGAACGGATCGCCGCCGTGATCAACGACACCGTGGCGCGCGGCGGGCAGATCATCGTGCCGGCGGCGACGATCGGACCGATTCACGAGTTCGTGCGTGTGGTGCAGGAACTCTGGCATCGCGGCGCGATTCCCGAAATCCCGATCTGGATGGACGTCCCGACTCCGGTGTCGCTCACGACCGTGTTGCGGATGCATCCCGAGACGATCGCGGCAGGCGAGCGTGCCTATCTCGACGAGACCGGCGCCTTCGACCGATCGCTGCTCCACTATCTCCCGCAGGGAAAGCGCGACGTCGTCGCCACGCTCGAGGGCCCCGCGATCATCGTGGCGCCCAACGAGACCTGCGACGCCGGCCGCTCGGCGTTTCACCTCCGTCGCTGCCTCGGCGATCCACGCCACACGATTCTTCTCACCGCGTTTCAGGAGGAAGGTTCGATCGGCCGGCTCCTCCAGGACGGCGCGACGTCGGTGGAGCTCGACGGCGCGGTGATCGAGCGCCGCGCGGCGATCGAAACGATGACTGCGTACTCCGGCTTCGCCGATGGCGAGGAGATGCGCGGCTGGATCCGTTCTCTTGGTGGTCCGGTGAAACGTGCCTTCGTGGTGCAGGGCGACGACCTGGCCGTCGCGATGATGGTGACGATTCTCCGCGAAGAAGGAGTTCGCGACGTCATCGTGCCGCGCCGCGGGGAGTCCTTTCCGTTCTGACGCGCCGCGCCCGCCCGTGGATTGCTGGTGCGGTGGGAGCGGTTGCGTGCATCTATGTCGTGTCGTTGGCCGATGTCATCCGGACCGCTCGCCGCGACGAGCGCCGCCCCTCCGACGCGATCGTTGTCCTTGGCGCCGCGCAGTACAACGGTCACCCGTCACCGGTCCTCAAGGCTCGACTTGACCACGCCTTCGATCTCTATCGGCAGCATCTCGCCCGATTCATCATCGTGACCGGCGGCATCGGCGAAGGCGACCGGATGAGCGAATCGACCGCGGGCCAGAAATACCTCGTGGCTGCCGGGGTGCCGGCCGATTCGGTGGTCCTCGAGGCCGGCACGAGCACCGCGACGTCGATCGATTCGGTCGCACAATACCTGCACTTCCAGGGGATCTCGCGGGTGATCCTGGTCAGCGATCCGTTCCACATGGCGCGCCTCCATCTCGAAGCGCGCCGCGTCGGGCTCGAGGCGTACACCTCGCCGACCCGCACTTCGCCGATCTCGCGCAACTTCTCGACCCAACTCGGATACTTTCTGGCGGAGGCCGCCAAGGTTCCGCTCATCTTCGTCAAAGGACTGCTGTCGTGACCATTGCAGTGACCTTCTGGGGCGCCGCCGGGCAGGTGACCGGTTCGTGCCATCTGCTCGAGTGGAGTGGGCGCCGCGTCCTCCTCGATTGCGGCATGTTCCAGGGCAAGCGCGCCGATGCCGCGAAGCTCAACGCGACGATGTCGTTCGATCCGCGCCAGCTCGATGCCGTGGTCGTGAGTCACGCACACATCGATCACACCGGACGTCTGCCGCTGCTCACGGCGCACCAGTTCAACAAGACGATCCATGCCACGCCGGCGACGCGAGATCTTGCCGCTTCGATGCTGCCCGATTCGGCGCACATCCAGGAGAGCGACTTCCTCTATCTCAAGAAGAAGGGACGCGCGGCTCCGGAGTCGGCGCCGCTGTATACCATGCCCGATGCCCTCAGGGTGATGGACTTGATCGAATCCCATCCGTACGAACGGCCGTTCACGGTGGCGCAGGAGCTGACCGTGACCTATCGGGACGCGGGGCACATCATCGGGAGCGCCAATGTCGACGTGCAGTTCGGCGGTTCGACGCCGCACCGGCTGGTCTTTTCCGGCGACATCGGCCGGTGGGGACAGCCGATCATCCGCGATCCCACCGGCCCGCGCGGCGCGATCGACACGCTGATCATCGAGAGCACTTACGCGCTCAAGAATCACGACACGTCGAACACCGCGACCGATCATCTCGGTGAAATCGTCCGCCGGATCGCGGCGCGAAAGGGGCTGGTCCTGATTCCGTCATTTGCACTCGGCCGCACGCAGGAGCTGATCTACGCCCTCCATCAGCTCGCCGATGCGAAGCAGATTCCGCAGATCCCCATCTATATCGATTCGCCGCTCGCCGTCGAGGCGACCGCGGTCTTCCGCATGCACCCCGAACTCTTCGATCAATCGGAGGAGCTGATCCGGGCTGATTCGAGACTCTTCGACTACCATCTCGTCACCTATGTGCGCGACGTCAACGAATCGAAGCAGCTCAATTCGCTGCAGGGTCCCGCGATCATCATCGCGGCGTCGGGGATGGCGGAGAACGGACGGATCACCCATCATCTCGCCAATCATTGCGAGGACTCGCGCAACTGCATCCTCCTCGTCGGGTACCAGGCCGAAGGAACCCTCGGCCGTCGCATCCAGGATGGGCAGCGCGATGTCCGGATTCTTGGCGAGCCGCATCACATCACTGCCGAAGTCGCAACGATCGACGGCTACTCGGCCCACGCCGGGCGCGACGAATTGCGCCGCTGGGTTCGCGAGCTCGGCGGCCCGATTCAGCGGGCGTTCTGCGTGCACGGCGAACCGGAGTCGCTCGTCGCGATGCAGAAGATCCTGCAGGAAGAAGGGGTCAAGGAGGTCCACGTGCCGAAGCAGGGTGAGCAATTCGTGCTGGCCGGAGATGCGGCGTGACGCTGATCAGCAGCGAGCGAGTCTACAATGGTCGCATTGTGTCGCTCGATGTCGACACCGTCCGCTTTCCGAACGGCGTGGTCGGCACGCTCGAGATGTTGCGCCATCCCGGTGCGGCGGCGGTGGTCCCGTTCCTCGACGACCCGGCCAGCGACGACCCCCGCGTCCTCCTGATCCATCAGTTCCGGCACGCGACCGGCGGCATGCTGTGGGAGATTCCGGCCGGCCGGCGCGATGGCGACGAAGCACCCGAGGAGACGGCGCGCCGTGAGCTCGGCGAAGAAACCGGATACAGCTGCCGCACGCTGCGCCGCCTGACCCGGATCTGGACCACGCCCGGATTCACCAACGAGACGATCGACCTCTTTCTCGCAACCGATCTCACCCCGGGCGAGACGCGGCACGAAGCCGACGAGATTCTCGAGATTCATCCGATCCGATGGTCGGCGGTCCGCGGGATGATCCGGGAGGGCGAGATCACTGACGGCAAGACGCTCTCGGCGCTGCTCTATGTCGCGTCGGAGGTTCGCGGCGGCCGGTGATTCCGATCGTCTGACCTTCTCACCCGGCTCGCGGCCCGGGTAGTTTGCAGCATGGCTGCGACCGATCTCTCGGGGCTCCGCCGCTCACTCGCGAAAGCGCCGCCCGCAGGCTCCTACTACATCTTTGGCGCCGAGGGAATCTTCAAGGACGAGGCGCTCGCGCTGCTGCTCGACCGCGCCCTCGATCCCGCGACCCGCGACTTCAATCTCGACATCCATTCAGCGCAGCAGCTCGACCCCGGCGCGCTCGCCGCGGCATGCGCGACGTTGCCGATGATGGCCGAGCGGCGAGTCGTTGTCGTACGCGACATCGAGGCGTGGAAGAAGAAGAGCAAGGCGAAGCTCCCGGCGGTGGAGTACCTCCGTCGTCCGATGCCCGAGACGGTTCTGGTCCTGGTGCAGGCCAACGACGACGATCCCGACAATGATCTCGCCTCGCAATGCACCGCGATCGAATGCCGCGCACCGGTCGGTGACCAGCTCGAGGCGTGGCTCGATGCCCGGCTCGCGGCGCAGCAGGTCGAGATCGCGGCGGCGGCGCGCGAACACCTGCTCCGCGCCACCGGCGGCGATCTCGGCATGCTGACCGCCGAAGTGGAGAAGCTCGCAGCACTCGACGTGCGCGGCCCCGTGAATACCGAGATGGTGGCGGCACTCGTTGGTGTGCGCTTCGGCGAGACCGCCGATGACTGGCGTGACGCTGTCCTGTCGGACGACACCGCCCGCGCGCTGACCACCCTCCCCGATCTGCTGGAAGTGAGCGGCAATTCCGGGGTGCGGCTCGTCTCGCTTCTGGGGACGTCGCTCCTCGTCCTGCGATGGGCGCGGGTGACGGCCGAGCGGCGGAAGATTCGCGATCGCGCGCTGGCGGAACAGGTGAAGTCGTTCTGCTTTGCCAATCGCCCCGGCGTCGGAAGTTACGGCCCCTTCGCGCAGCTGGCCGGTGCCGTCGTCGGCCGCTGGCCGCTGGCGCGCCTTCGCGCGGCCACCGCCGCGACCCTCCAGGCCGACGTCGCACTCAAGGCGACCCGAATCTCGGACGAAGCTGGAGTGGTGACCGATCTCGTTCTCTCGCTGGCGGCGTCGCGGATCAAGCGCGCGGCGACAGTGGCGACGCTGCTGCTGCTGCTGGTGCTCGGCATCCGGCCGGCATCCGCCCAGGCGGCGCTCCTGCCGACGTCGCCGCGATTCAGGGAGATCGTGCAGCTGGCGCAGGATGGATACGGCGATTCGGCCCGCGCTGTGATTGGCCGGGTCCTGGCCCGCACGGCGAAGACCGATTCGAACTATCCCGAGGCGCTCTACACTGCCGGCGCGGTCGCCAACACCGGCGACGGGATGCGTTCGCGCTTCGCGGACATCGTGGTGAACTATTCGTCATCGGCATGGGCCGACAAGGCGCTGCTCCGCCTCGCACAGCTCGACTACGGTAATGGCGACATGACCAGCGTGATGAATCGCGTCACGCGGCTGTTCACGGACTATCCCGCATCGCCGGTCATTCCGAACGCTGCACTCTGGGGCGCGCGGGCGGCGTTCGATCGCCAGAAACTCCAGCAGGGGTGCGACTGGCTGACGCGAGGCATTGCCGCCGCGGGCGACGACTTCGAAGTCCGCAATCAGTTGCAGTTCGCCAAGCAGCGGTGCGACATCGGTGGAGGCGTCCAGCTCGCGCCGATGAATCGCGACTCGCTCCGCGCGCCGCCGTCATTCCCCGACACCTCCCGGCGAAGCGCGAGCCAGTCACCCCCGGCCGCTCCGCCACCGGCAAAGGGAGCCGAGGGGATCTGGCGGATACAGGTCACCGCGGTGAGCGACCAGGCGGTGGTGCGCCGCGTGGTCCAGAAGATCGAACACGCCGGCTTCAAGGCGTACACCGTCCGCGGACCCGGGAAGCTCACCAAGGTGCAGGCCGGGCCGTTCGCCACCCGGGCCGCGGCGGCGGCGGCGCTTTCCAGGGTGGCCGCGGCCGCCGGCGGCAAGCCGTTCATCACCACGGCGCCGTAACCGGCGATCTCGCCGCGCGTTTCCCTTCTTTCCCGGTCGTTTCTTCATAGACTTGTCGCGTGTCCGACTCCGCGACTCCGCTGCTGGCGCAATACCGGGAAATCAAGGCGCGTCACACCAACGCGATCCTTTTTTTCCGGATGGGCGATTTCTATGAAATGTTCTACGACGACGCCCAGATCGCCGCGCGCGCCCTCAACATCACCCTGACGGCTCGCGGGGACGGAGTGCCGCTGGCCGGCGTCCCGGTGAAGGCCGCCGCGGGATACCTCCGCCAGTTCATCGCCCAGGGCTACCGGGTCGCGATCTGCGAGCAGGTCGAGGACCCGAAGGTCGCCCGCGGCATCGTCAAGCGCGCCGTCGTCGAGACGATCACCCCCGGCGCCTTTCTCGACGAGGAATGGACGCCCGGCGCGCGCAACAACTGGCTGGTCGGGGTCCTCCCGGTCGAACACCAGGTCGGCGTCGCCGCGATCGATCTTTCGACCGGGGAATTCACCCTCGAAACGGTCCCCGCCGATGCGCTTGATGAAGTGATCTCGCGGCTCAATCCCGCTGAAGTGGTGGTGCCGGGCGACGCCAGGATCACGCTTGACGAAGCGACACTTCGCAGTGCGCGCGAGGCGTGGGAGTTCGACGGCGACCTCGGCTCCGAGGAACTCGCCCGCCGCTTCAATCTCGCGTCGCTCGACGGCCTCGGTCTCGCCGGCGGCGATCGCGCGGCCGTTGGCGCGGCAGGTGCCCTGCTCCGCTACATCGCCGAACTGCAGCCGAGCGGACTGCCGCACTTGGCGCGCCCGCAGGTGCGCCGCAGTGAAGAGCTGTGCTGGATCGACGAGATGACGCGCCGCAACCTCGAACTGGTGGAACCGCTTCGCGCCGGCGCGAAGGGCGTCACGCTGCTCGAAACGCTCGACCGGACGGTGACGCCGATGGGCGCGCGTCTCCTGAGGCAGTGGATCGTCTCGCCGCTGCGTGATCCGGCGCGGATCACCGTCCGCCTTGATGCCGTCGACATTCTCGTCGCGGCGGGGCGCGCCCGCGCCGGTCTCCGCGAGGCACTCGACGGCGTGCGCGACGTGGAGCGTCTCGCCGCGCGTGCCGCCTCGGGCCGTGCGACGCCGCGCGAACTCGGCGCCCTGCGCGATTCCCTGCAACGGCTGCCACAGGTGCATTCCTCGCTCACCGATCTCGCGTCGCTCTCCACCACGCGATCGTCGGACTCGATGGCGCTCCTGCCGCACGCCGCCGCAACGCTTGACCCGCTGACCGACCTTGCAGCAGAACTCGGACGCGCACTGGTCGAACGGCCGCCGGCTGCGCTCGCCGATGGCGACGTCATCGTGGCGGGATATGATGCCGAACTCGACGAGGTGCGCGCGCTCCGCGAAAACGGCAAGCGGGCGCTGGCCAGCATTCAGCAGCGCGAACGCGAGCGGACCGGGATTCAGTCGCTCAAGGTCGGCTACAACAAGGTGTTCGGGTACTACATCGAAGTGACGCACGCCAACACCGCGTCGGTCCCCGCAGACTACGAACGGCGACAGACGTTGAGCGGCGCCGAGCGCTACGCGACGCCCGAACTCAAGGAATACGAAACCCGCGTCCTCGGCGCCGAGGAGCGGATCGCCGAGCAGGAGTCGGCGCTGTTCACCGCGTTGCGCAACCGCGTCGGCCGGGAGATCGATCGCATCCAGCGGACGGCGCAACTCCTCGCCCGCATTGACGTCGTCGCGGCGCTGGCCGAGGTGGCGGCCACCCAGCAGTACACCAGGCCGGTGGTCCACGACGGCTTCGGCCTCAGGCTCACGGCGTCGCGGCATCCGGTGATCGAACGGATGATGGCGCGCGAGCGGTTCGTCCCCAATGACGTGCGGTTCGACGAGGCGGCGCGGGTGCTGCTCGTGACCGGGCCCAACATGGCCGGCAAGAGCACCATTCTGCGGCAGATCGGCCTCTGCGTGCTGCTGGCGCAGATCGGTTCATTCGTGCCGGCGGCCGAGGCGGAGATTGGCGTCGCCGATCGCCTTTTCACGCGGGTCGGCGCGAGCGACAACCTGGCGCGCGGACAGTCGACCTTCATGGTCGAGATGAGCGAGACCAGCGCGATCCTGCACAACGCGACCGCGCAATCGCTGGTACTGCTCGACGAGATCGGGCGCGGCACCAGCACCTATGATGGCGTCGCCATCGCATGGGCGGTGACCGAGCATCTGCACGACCGGATCGGCTGCCGCACCATGTTCGCCACGCACTACCACGAGCTGATGCAGCTGCCGGAAAAGCTGGCGCATGCGCGCAATCTCAATGTCGCGGTGCGGGAGACCGACAAGGGGATCGTTTTCCTGCACCGCCTCGAGGCGGGCGGGACCGATCGATCGTACGGCATTCACGTCGCGCATCTCGCCGGGCTCCCCGGCAGCGTGGTCAATCGGGCCAGGGAGGTCCTTGTCACGCTCGAGGGCGATCACCGGGTAGTCGCCGGTGCGCCGCCGCGCGATGCCGACCCGGCGCAGCCCTCGCTCTTCGATGGTGCATCCGGTTCGTCGCCACGATCTCGTGATGCGCAGCCGCGCGATTTGTCCCCGAGCGACCAGCGGGCGATCACCCTCGCCCTCCGCCTCCGCGGCCTCGATCCCAACACGATGACGCCGATTCAGGCGCTGCAGGAGCTGGCGCGGATTCGCGACGAACTCGAAGATGCCCCGCCGCCAGCGTGAATCGAAGCGACCGCACTATTCTTCCCCGGTGCGAACTGCATCGTTGTGCGCGCTCGCCTCACTCGCCGCCGCCTGCCGGCAAGCGCCGCCCGCCGACACCATCACGCCAGCGGTGCTCGTCTCGGGCGACTCCTCGATTCCGTATCCGCCCGATCTCTATGCGCAGCGTGTCGAGGGCGCGGTAATGCTCTACGTCGTGGTCGACTCGTCCGGCGCGGTGGTGCGTGACTCCACTCGCGTCACCAGGTCGAGCGGCCATGCGGCGTTCGATGCTGCCGCGCTGCAGGCGGCGCCCCGCCTCCGCTTCACGCCGGCATTTCGCGGCACGGTCCCGGTGGCCGCCCCGATCAAGGTTCCGATCCGGTTCACCCTTCCCGATTCCCTTCGCAGGTCATCCGGCACGCATTGATGGCACACAATCTCCGCCCGTACGACTCGGTCCTCGACACGATCGGCTGGACCCCGATGATCCGCCTCGCCCGCATCGGCCGCGGCATCAGGACGCCGATCCTCGGCAAGGCCGAGTATGCCAATCCCGGCGGATCGGTGAAAGACCGCATCGGACTCGCGATCATCGAGGGTGCGGAACGCTCCGGCGCGCTCAAGCCGGGTGGCGTGATCGTCGAGGGGACCGGTGGCAACACCGGCGTCGGCCTTGCGGTCGCCGCGGCGATCAAGGGATATCGCTGCATCTTCACGATGCCCGACAAAATGAGCCAGGAAAAAGTGCGCCTGCTCAAGGCGTATGGTGCCGAAGTGGTCACGACGCCGACCGCAGTGCCGCCGGATCACCCCGAGAACTACATCATGAAGGCGAAACAGATCGCCCATGACACCCCTGGAGCGATCCTCGCCAACCAGTTCTACAATCCGCTCAATCCGGAGGCGCATTACGCCACGACCGGCCCGGAGATCTGGGAGCAGACCGCCGGCAAGGTGACGCATTTCGTCGCCGGCGCCGGGACCGGCGGGACCGTGAGCGGCGTCGGGAAGTATCTCAAGGAAAAGAATCCATCGATCAGGATCATCGCCGGCGATCCTGCTGGCTCGCTCTACGCCGGCTATTTCAGGACCCACGAGCTCGGCGGCGACGGCGCGCCGTACAAGGTCGAGGGGATGGGCGGCGACAAGGTCCCGACGACACTCTGGTGGGATGTGATCGACGAATTCCGCACCGTCGCCGACAAGGATTCGATGGCAATGGCGCGCCGGCTTGCGCGCGAGGAAGGGATTCTCGCCGGAGGCTCGACCGGTCTCAACCTCCACGTCGCGCTCGCCGTGGCGCGCGAACTCAACGATCCCGATGCCTGCGTCGTGGTGATCCTCGCCGACACCGGCGAACGCTATCTCTCCAAGGTGTTCAACGACGCGTGGCTGCAGGAGAACCAGCTCCTCGACGCACCGCGTGCCACGGTTTCCGATTTGCTGCGCCGCCGCTCGCCCGATGCCCCCGCGCTGGTCCAGGTGGCACCCGCGGCGCAGGTGCGCCAGGCGCTCAACCTCATGGGAACGTTTGGTGTCTCGCAGCTTCCGGTGATCGAGGCCGGAACGTGCGTCGGATCGCTGGTGGAAAACTCGCTGATGACCGCAGCGCTGGAGGACCCGTCGCTGCTCGATCGCGCCGTACGCGATGTGATGGAAGCGCCGTTCCCGCTGGTCGAGGCGACCCTGACACTCGATCGCCTGGCGCCGATGCTGACACGTGAGACGCCGGCAGCACTCGTCGCCGAACATGGGGCGCTGCTGGGAATTGTCTCGCGCTACGACGTATTGCAGCTCATGATCGGGCGCTAGCGCGCCTCGCCATTCCGCGACACCCAGCGGCTACCTTTCGATGATGAAGATCTGTGTCCTCACCGGCGGCTCGTCGGCCGAGCGTGACGTCGCGTTCGCGTCGGCGGCACAGGTCGTTGCAGCGTTGCGACGCCGGGGCCATGAGGTCACCGTCGCCGATTCCACGACCGGCATTCTTGATTCCGCGGGTGAATCGCGGTTGCTGGTCCCGCTGGTCAGGATCGCGCCCCCCGACGTGCAGGAGCTCGCGGCACTCGCCGCCGCCGAACGGCGTATTCTCTTTGGCGGGCTGCTCGGCGAGCCGGCACTCCGCGACGCCGATGTCATCTTTCTGGGGCTGCACGGTGGACGTGGCGAGGATGGAACGGTCCAGGCGCTCCTCGAAACCGCCGGAATTCGTTACACCGGTGCAGGGCCGCTCGGGAGCGGCGTCGCCATGGACAAGGACCTCACCAAGCGACTCTTCCTCCAGGCGGAGGTGCTGACCGCGGCGTGGTTGATGGCCCCGGTGACAGCCGCCGAAGTCGACCGGGAACTCGACTGGCCGGTCGTGGTGAAACCTGGGAGCCAGGGGTCCACCGTAGGGTTGACGGTCGTCCGCGATCCGGCTGGGCTCGCCGCGGCGATCGCGGAGGCGGGGCGCCACGACGACGAGGTGATGGTGGAAGCGTTCGTACCGGGTCGTGAACTGACCGTGGGCATTCTGGGCGACGATGCGTTGGCGGTCGGGGAGATCATCCCGCGCCACGAACTCTTTGATTATGAGTGCAAGTACACGCCCGGCATGTCCCAGGAGATCTTCCCGGCGGAGATCCCGGACGCGCTGGCAGAGGAAGTACGTGAAATCGCGTTGCGCGCGCATGATGCGCTCAAGCTCGAGGGGTATTCCCGGGTGGACTTCCGGCTGACCGACGACCATCAACTCTTCTGTCTCGAGGTCAACACCCTTCCCGGGATGACCGCGACGTCGTTGATGCCGCAGTCCGCGGCGGCGGTCGGAATCGATTTTGCAACGCTGTGCGAGCGGATCTGCGAACTGGCGGTCGAAGGATGATGCAGGATGGGAGGGGCGATGAGTGATACCGCACCGCGGATCACGCCATGGGTAGGTCGCCTGCTGGCGGTCAACGCCGTCATCCTGCTATTGCAGGAAACGGTCTTCACCTCCGACTACCTGACCCAGCTCCTGTCGTTCGATCCCGGCCTCGCGATCGCCCGGCCGTGGACCTTCTTCAGCTACATGTTCGTCCACGCCGGCCTCTGGCATCTCGCCGGCAATGCTCTGGCACTCTTCGTCTTCGGACCGACCGTCGAACGGCGGCTCGGATCCTCGACCTTCATCGTCTACTACCTGTATTGCGGCATCGGTGCCGCGATCGGCGCGCTTGCGTTGCAGTCGCTCGGGATCGATGTCGGTTCCTTCATCGGGGCATCCGGCGCCATTCTCGGCGTGGCGTACGCCTTTGCGAGGATGGTTCCTGACGCGCCGCTCCTCGTCTTTCCGCTTCCGGTCCCGATCCGCGCCAAGTGGTTGATCGCGATGCTGGCGGCGTACGATACCGTCGGGCTCTTCTTTCTCCACGATCACATTGCGCACGGCGCCCACCTCGCCGGGCTCGCGTCGGGGATCTTCTACTTCGTGCTGCGCGGGATCGCGCGCCCTGCCGGACCGATGCCGCTCCCCACGATGCGGCCGCGCGTTCCGGTGGTCGCCCGCGGCGCCGGGAGCGAGCATCAGCCTGCAATCGCTGCCCGGAAGGCGCCCGCCACGCCGGAGCCGACGCGCGAGACCAAGGGCCGCAGCGATGAAACCGCAGAAATCGATCGGGTCCTCGACAAGATCAGCGCGACCGGGATCGAGTCGCTGACGACCGAGGAGCGTCGCTTCCTCGACGCGGTCGCTCGCCGTCGGCGCGATCCGCCCCACTGACAGTGATCGTCGATCTCGTCTCACCGTGGATGGCGGCGGTAGAGGCGAGCGACACGGTTCGCGCGCGGCAGGAGTTCCGCGCTCGCCACGCGCCGCTGCTCGACCTGATCCGCCAGCAGCGCGTTCCGCATCTCACCGAGTTGCCGCTTTCCGATGACCGACCTTCGCTGCGCTTGATCCGCGAACGCGCCACCGACCCCGGCACGTTCGCGACGCTGACAGACACCGTGGCGCGTGCATCGGCGCACGGCGCCGACGGATGCCAATCGGTCATCCTCCTTCCCGCCGGCGCCGGCGACGCTCCCGCAGAAGCACTTCCCGGGCTGGGCGGGACCGTCGTCGCGTTCATCGCCGCAGATCCGTTATCGGACGCGGATCTCGTGGCAATCCTGCTCGCCATCGCATCGCTGACGCGGTGGGAACGGGTGCATCGATGGAGCGGCGCGTGGAATCGCTGGGAGGCGGCCAGGGACTATCCACTCCGCGAGTGGATCTACAACGCAGGGCTCGGCCTGCATCTGGCGCTGAGTGTTCTTGCGATCGAAGCCCACCAGGCGATGGCGCTCAGCCGCACGACCTTCGCACGACTGCGCCAGCAGGAGAAGGTGTTGATGGCGCGGATCGATGGCGATCTCGATCAGCGTGGAACCGGCCTGGTGATGCGGTGGTTGGTGCCATCAGCGCCGAGATCACTGAGGACCGTCGACGGCGTCACGCTGCCGCCGATGGCCGGACACTATCTCGCGTGGCGGCTGGTATCGCCCCGCGTCGCGCGAGCGGGGTTGCGCGACGCAATGCTTCTCGGCGCTTGAGCGCGGCGCTCAGGTCACTTTTTCTTTTTCGGAGCCGGGGCGGGAGGCGGCTGCATGGTACGCCGCTCCTTCATCACCAGCCACTGCTGTGGAATCGACGTGAGGTTCTGGATCGCGTAGTACAGGTTCAATCCCGATGCGAATCTCGCGAAGATCACCAGCATGACGACTGGCATCATCCACGTCATCATCTTCGCCTGCGGATTCGGCGGCAGCCCCATCTGGCCGATCCGCGACACCGCATACATCGACGCCGCCATCAGGATCGGGATCAGGTACAGCGGATCGGCACGGGAAAGATCGGTCATCCAGAGGAATGACACCCCGCGCACTTCAATCGAATACTGGAGCACGAAGAAGACCGCGACGAGCACCGGATACGGCAGCAGCATCGGCCAGCACCCGCCCAGCGGATTGACCTTGTGTTCCTTGTAGACCTTGAAGGTCTCCTGCTGCAGCACCTGCGGATTGTCCTTGTACCGCTCCTGCAGTGACGTCAGGATCGGCTGGACCGCCTGCATTCGCGCCATCGACCGCATCGATGAGCGGCTCAGCGGCCACATCAGGATGCGCACCAGCAGGCCGAACAGGATGATCACCATCCCGTAGCCGAGACCGAGTGCGTTGTGCATCCAGACGAAAATCGCGCGGACCCAGACGGCAAATGGCCGGATCACGGGGCGCAGCCACGACCATCCGTATGGATTCACGTCGTCGAAGTCGTGTCCCATCCGATGCAGGCGCGAGTATTCCATCGGGCCGAGATAGAGGCGCCAGTGGAAGGCGCCGTCGGCCGGAATGGCGATCGATGCGGCGACGTGCGCGCGAACCGGGCGGCTCACGGTGTCCGACGGGAACGCCTGGAGACCGACGACATTCGGCTTGATCGTGGTGCCGCTCGAGTCGTACGAAAAGAGCCCCGCGACGAAGTATTTCGACTTCACGGCGATCCACTCGAACGGGCCGCTCTGCTGGAACATCTGTCGCGGCTTCAGTTTCCCGAATAGCGTGAGCGATGTCTTCTCGAGCTTGGTGACGAGGCCGATCTGCGCGTTATCCGCGGCGGTCGCTTCGACCGGCCGGAAACCGTTGCCGAAATTGATCAGCAGCAGGCCGCCGGTCGGCCCAAGGCCGCTCACCTTGCCCGAACCGATCACCTCGTAGTCGTCCGCGAGGAACTGATAGGTCAGGTCAATGGTGTAGTTCCCCGATTGACCGTGCAGGATCAGCGATGCTGGCGCCTCGAGCGAGTCGCCGCTGGCGGTGAAGTTGATCTGGTCGAGCCGGATCGTGTCGGTCCCGGCGATGAGCGTCCCGCCGAGCAGCCCGGCATCGGCCGGGAGGAGCTCCAGCGTGTCGCGGTGATCGCTCTCGGCCATCGACTGGTAGTGCAGCAAGCGGGACGAGACGATCACACCGCCGCGCGTCGAGACGGCGTACCGGTACAGCTTCGACCGTACCACGACGGTGTCGGCGGGGCCGGACGCAGTCGTCAGTGCCGCAACGGCAGTGTCCGCGCCAGCGGGCTTGCTTGCCACCGTCCCGGCGGGCGACGACACCGGCGTTGCTGCCGCCTGCGAAGCCTGCGTCGTGCTGACACTGTCGTGCCGGGTGAGCGCCCCCGCCTTCGGCGCAGATCGCTTGAGCAGAATGGTTGGCAACAGCGCGATGACCATGATCAGCGCGAGTGCCGACAACAGGCGACGATCGTTCACGCGCCGCTCGCCACGTCAGGGAACTGGGTCATAACCGCCTGGATTCCAGGGATGGCACCGTGCGATGCGCTTGGCAGCGAGCCAGCCGCCGCGCAGTGCACCGTACCGGTCGATCGCGTCCAGCGCGTACCGCGAGCACGAAGGCGTGAAGCGACACGACGGAGGGAACGCGGGAGAAATGAATCGCTGGTACCCGCGAATGCACAGGATGGCACCCCGCCGCGGCCACGTTGCCATCTCATCTCCCTCGCTCCTCGCACCAGGCCGCGACATCATCGTTCAATCGCTGGTACGGCGCATCATAACCCGCCGACCGCGCACGGAATACTACGTCCCACGCAGGGAGCCGGGTCCGGGTTTCACGTCGCCAGATCTCCCGCAGCTGACGGCGCAGGCGATTGCGAGCAACAGCGGTCCGGCGGAGCTTCGGCACGATCACGCCGAGGCGGGGGAAACCCGCCTCGTTGTCGGTCCAGAAAATGTCGATGTGGGGCCCGTGCTGGCGATGGCCGGCGGTGAGCACGCGGCGAAGGTCTGCGGGGTGAACCAGCCGGCGGGAGCGCGGGAGGCGCTCGTCGCCGTCAGGTGCGGGCGTGCTTCGAGCCGAGGGAAACCGTCAGGCGCTTCCGACCCTTTTTCCGGCGGCGCGACAGGACGGCACGGCCCCAGCGGTCGGCCATCCGCTTGCGGAATCCATGCTTGGCGATCCGTCGCTTGTTGCGCGGACGATACGTCGGCATCATTGCAGTAACGACCCCTCTGAAGAGCCGGACAACCTACCGTCCCGAGACCAAAAAGGTCAAGGTTTGACTTTTCCACATGCGGGCCGTAGAATCGGCCTCCCGAAAAACACACCGGCCTACTCGCACCCGAAAAATCGACACGATGCAGCTGTCAGCCAAAGATCTCTGGAAGCGAGTTCTCGAGGGCGCCAAGCGCGATATCCCCGAGCCGATGATCCAGACCTGGCTGTCCAGCAACGAAGCGATCTCGTTCGAACGCGGCACGCTGGTCGTGTCCACTCCCGACGACTTCGCCAAGCGCTGGAACGAGGAGAAGTACTCCTCGGCGCTCGGCGCGTGCGCCACCGAAGCTGCCGGCGAACCGGTTGCCGTCTCGTTCTGCGTCGCTGCTGACCGGCAGAAGCGCCCGCAGATGGACCTGTTCGTCCCTCAGGTTGCGATGGACCCCCCCGCGACGCCACTGGTCCCGGTCAATCCGAGCACCCAGCCGCTCAACGATCGCTACGCCTTCGCCGCGTTCGTGATCGGGAAATCCAACGAGCTCGCCGCCGCCGCCGCCCACGCGGTTGCGGAGGCCCCCGGGAAGCACTACAACCCGTTCTTCATCTACGGGCCGACGGGGCTGGGCAAGACCCACCTGATGCAGGCGATCGCGCACGAGGTCCTCAACAAGATCCCGTCCACTCGCGTCCTGTACGTCGGTGCAGAGCAGTTCATCAACGAAGTGATCGAGGGGATCCACGGGCGAACCATGCCCGACCTCCGGAAGCGGTACCGCACCGACGTCGATCTCTTCCTCGTCGACGACGTGCATTTCCTCGAGGGGAAGGAAGCGACCCAGGAAGAGTTCTTTCATACCTTCAACGCGCTCTACGAGGCCGGGAAGCAGATCGTCCTGACCTCGGACCGCGCCCCGAAGGAGATCCCCGGTCTCGAAGCACGGCTGGTGTCGCGGTTCGAGTGGGGAATGGTGGCCGACGTCAAGCAGCCCGACCTCGAGCACCGCATCGCCATCCTGCGCAAGAAGCAGGAGATGGATCACCTCCAGACCACCATCCCCGACGACGTCCTTGCGTTCATGGCGGAGAACATCCGCTCGAATGTTCGCGAACTCGAAGGGTGCATCATCAAGCTGCTCCTCTACGCGTCGCTCAGGCATCGCGAGATCTCGATCGATTTGGCGCGCGAAGCACTCGCCGACCGGATCCGCCCCGGCGATGACGGCGACATTCGCTCGCGCACGCTCCCGACGATCGAACGCGTCCAGGAAGTCGTGGCGCGCCGCTGGGGCGTGACGCCGGAAGGTCTGCGCTCCAAGGCACGGATCAAGACGCTCACCGTCCCGCGCCAGATCGCCATGTTCCTGGCGCGCGACCTGCTGCAGATGCAGCTGGTCGAAATCGGGCAGGCGTTTGGCGGACGGGATCACTCGACGGTGATCCACAGCGTCGACAAGGTGCAGACGCAACTCGGACGCGACCGCCAGTTCCGCGAGCGCGTAGAATCGGCACGCGCAGAGTTGTTGACAGTGTAGTTCACACTGTGTGCGGACGTATCGTGGATGGTGTTGGAGCGTGCGGATTGCCGTGGGGAAACGATGGCAGCATCCCCGCGCTCCACGACGACTCCACGCGAAGGTGAACGCGCAGTACGTGTGGTGCGAGCAGGTTACGGCGACGGTCCACATTTCCGGACCCTCTACTGCTACGATTAGATCAGTTAATAGGATGGAAACAGCAGTACTTCTGGCAAACCCGGGGTAGCCGATGAAGTTCACGATCACTCGCGAGCAGCTGCAGGAAGGCCTCACCGCCGTGGCGGCGGCAGTGCCGACCAAGACCACGCTCCCGGTGCTCGCCAACATCCTGCTCGAAGCCACCAAGGATGGGCTGCGGCTCTCGGGGACCGACCTCGACATCGCCGTTGGCACCACGGTTCCTGCGGCGGTCGACCAGGAAGGGGCGATCACCCTTCCCGCGCGCAAGCTGGTCGAACTGGTGCGCGAGCTCCCCAGTGCCGGGATCAGGATCACGACGCAGGGCGAGCAGCGGGTCACCATCGAGTGCGGCCGCTCGAAGTTCAAGCTCCTGGGACTTCCGCGCGAGGAGTTTCCTTCGTTCCCGCAGCTCGCCTTTGATGGGTCGTCACGCACCACTGCCCGCGAACTGCAGAAGCTGATTGCGCACGTTGCCTTTGCTGCAAGCACGGAAGAGAGCCGGCCGGTGCTCAACGGCGTCCTCTGGCAGCTCCTGCCCGACCGGATGCGCATGGTCGCGACCAATGGGCACCGGCTCGCCAAGATGGAAATCCCGATGCAGAGCACCGTGGCGCAGCAGGCCGAACTGATCGTACCGCCCAAGGCGCTGGAGCAGTTCCGCAAGCTCTTCGGCCCCGACGACGAGATCGAGATCGGCCGGTCCGACAATCACCTCGGCTTCCGTTCCACGACGACGCAGGTCTTTACCCGGTTGATCGAAGGTCCCTACCCCAATTACGAACAGGTCATCCCGCGCGAGAACGACAAGGCGGCAACCGCGGAGAAGGCCTCGCTGATGTCGGCGCTGCGTCGCATGAGCATCGTCGCGAGCGATCAGACCCATCGGATCCGGATGGCCTTCGGCGATGGTTCGTGTCGTCTTTCCGTGACGACGCCGGATCTCGGCGAAGCGCAGGAAGAGATCACCGTGTCGTACGAAGGTGAGCCGCTCGATATCGGGTTCAACGCCAACTACCTCCTCGAAGTGCTCAAGTACATGCCGACTGATGAGGTACGCATGACGTTCAAGGCCCCTGAGCGCGCGTCGACGATCGAGCCGGTTGGCTGGGACGATCCCGCGGCATACCTCACCCTCGTCATGCCGCTTCGACTGCTCGATTGATTGCTCGAGGCGGCGGCGTCCGTGCGGACGCTGCCGCCGCACCACCCGCCCGCCCGGGCGGGTCACCAGATGGAGACTCCCGTGGTTCGGAACATCGCAGCGTCCGCAGTGACCGCCCTGCTCTTCTCCGTGACAACACTCCACGCCCAGGCACCCTCGAAGGCAGCGCGTCCCGCCATCCGACCGGTCTGGCCTGACGAAGACGGCCCGATGAAGTGGGCGCCGCGACCGACAGCCCCGGCGATCACGGCGAACGACCTGCGCACGCGCCTCTACCAGTTCGCCGATGATTCAATGCAGGGGCGGCGAATCGGCGAGCTCGGGAACTACAAGGCAACGGCGTACATCGCGTCCGAATTCAAGCGGATCGGACTCAAGCCGGGTGGCGACAACGGCACCTATTTCCAGGAACTCGATTTCGGGCCGCTCGGCTTCGACGTCGCCGCGTCGACGCTCGCGGTCGGCGGAATGGCGCTTGCCCCGCGGACCGAGTGGATCCCCACCGCACCCAACGCGATGAACGGCGCGGGCGGTACCGTCGATCTGCGCGACACGCCGGTGGTCTTCGCCGGGACGTGGGGCGAAAGTGTTCCGCTCGATGCTGCCGCCTATCGCGGCAAAGTTGTTGTCTTCGTTTCACCGGCTGCGGGTGGCACGGGACGTGGCGGCGGCAGAGGTCGTGGTGGGGCAGGCGCTGATGGCGCGGGAGCCGTCTGCCCCGCCGACGCCGGCTTCCCCAATCAGCGCGGTGCAGCCGAGGCACTCGCGCTCGCCGCGCCTGCGGGGAATCGGGGCGGCGCGGGTGGCGGCCGGGGCGGCCAGGTCCGGGACACCCGTGCCGCCGCGGTCGGAGCGGCGGCGGTGCTGCTCGTCGAAGAGTCGATTCCGGCCAATGCCGCGAACGCGGCGTTCGGCGCGCGCGGCGCAATGAAGCCGATGCTGACCGCCGCCGGCGTCCCGATGGCGACGATCTCCGCCGCGGCGGCGAACCGGATCTTCGGCAAGAATGTCGAGCAATTGACGCCGGGAACGACGGGCCAGCCGGTCAGCGCACGGTGGAACTACGAATGGCACAAGTCGGCGACGCCGGGGCGCAATGTGGTCGGGATTCTGCCGGGATCGATTCCGGCACTCGCCGGCGAGTACGTCCTGCTCAGCGCGCACAACGATCACATCGGCGTCTCGCCGACCGCCGTCGACCATGATTCACTGCGCGCCTACAATCGCGTGATGCGTCCGCAGGGCGCCAATGATCGCGTGACGTGTCCGCCAACGCCATTGCAGCAGCACCTGATCGACTCGATGATCGCGCGTGCCCGCAGCATCCGGCCGCCGCGTCGAGACTCGATCAACAACGGCGCGGAGGACGACGGATCCGGGACCGTCATCCTCCTCGAGGTCGCCGAGAAGTTCGCCAGCGAACATCCGCACCCGGCGCGCTCCCTGATTTTTGTCTCCCACACCGGCGAAGAAGCCGGCCTCCTCGGCTCGGCGTGGTTCACCTCGCATCCGACGATTCCGCTCGACTCAATCGTCGCCGCCAATAACATGGACATGGACTCGCGCGGCCGTACGACCGACGTGAAGTTCGGTGGGCCGCACTCGGTCCAGACGCTGGGATCACGACGGGAATCGAAGGCGTTCGGCGACATCATCGACTCGGTGAACGCGCTCTCGCCGTCGCCGATGGCGATCGACCGTTCGTGGGACGTGACAGCGAATCCGTCGAACCGGTTCTGCCGCAGCGATCAGGTGAACTATGTCCATCACGAGATCCCGACGACCTACTACTCGACGGGTTACTACGAAGACTATCACCAGGTCACGGATGAGCCCGAATACACCGACTACAACCACGGCGCTGCGATTGGCAACTTCATGCACTCGATCATGACCGCGATCGCCAACCGGAAGGACAAACCGTTCAAGGATGGCCCCGACCCGAGCTACCCTGCCTGCCGCTGAACTGAGTTCAGGGTCGAGTCGGAAACTTTGACCGGGACGTCGTGTCCGAAGGCGGCGGAACGGCTGTAGCAACGGAATCAACCGAGGCCGTGGTGTCGGCATCGACCGGCACCCGGCTCACGCTATCGGGCAGAATGATTGCCGGACGGCCTCCCATTCTCGCCAGAATCAAATTTCTCCTCCAGATCATTCGCCCAGGTCGGTAGTCTGGATTGCTACTCCTAGGGAACGGAAGTAGTGCCGCCAAGGAAGCCGATTCCTCTCTTGTCATCCGGAGGGCGGGGATGCGGTAATACGCCTCGCTCGCGGCATCGGCCCCCCAAATCTCCTTCCCCATTTCAGACGTGTCGAGATAGAGCTCGAGAATCCTGTCCTTTGGGAGCCAGAATTCGAGCCTCCACGCCGTGACCGCCTCCTTCACCTTCCTGAGCGGATTCCGTGAAGGCGAGAGATAGAGGTTCTTCGCGAGTTGCTGGGTGATGGTGCTGGCGCCCCGGATTCGGCCGGGATGGGTGACGCTCCGTTCGATGGCATGCCAGAGATCGGAGCGGTCGCGGCTGCTCATCCACGAATAACTGTCTCGCGGATAGCCCATTGCGCGGCGCATTTCGACGTAGTCAATCCCGTGATGCTGATAGAAGCGAACGTCCTCGCCGATCAGAGCCGATCGCCGGAGCGCCATCGGAATCCCGCCGAGGCGCACAGGGTGATAGCGACGATGGAGCGCTCCTGCCGGGTCCTGGTGACGACGCAGAGCCATGAACGCCGTTTCGCCCGGGTAGTTCCATCGATACCAGATCGGAGGCGGCCAGACGCCAAAGAGCCACACCACGAAGAGGACGGCGGCGATGGCCACCCCGCGGCGAAGCCACCGGCGCGTTCGAGGAGGATTAGTCGGACTGTCCACGCATCTGTGAGAAGAAGTGCACCGATGTCCTCGAATAGCGCGTCGTCGGGATCAGCTGCCTGGTTCCCGGGATGGAGATGAGCATTGTCACCGAATCGCTAAGCTGGGCATCTGTGATCCGACCATCTGACTGAATGTAGTACACGCCGCTACTCCGCCCCTGCGATGTCATTGACATCTTCTGTCCGCCCTCCGCCCCGCTCCCCAGCTGTTCGAATTCCTGGTGCACCGACACGGGGAGGAGCCTGTCTCGTCCTGCGACGGGTCCAGCGCTCCATGTGGCTGTGCGCCGCTCGCTTCCCGAGAAGATATCAACCTGAACCTGGCCGTTTGACGTGTCCGCCCACGAGAGTCCGGCCCGGGCGCCGGACCGCGGGAGCCGCGGGAGCAGCTCGCGGACCATCGTGGTGAGGGGCGCGGCCGATGCGCTGGCGCGGCCGTGCAGCTGCAGTGCATTGAGATGATCGCCCGCCACCTCACCAGTCCAGACAGCCCCGACCGGATTTCCGGCGTCGCCGCTCGTACGCGGCTTCACGACGAGCGAGTCAAGCGTGATCGTAACGTCGCCGCCATCGGAGACCTTCATCAGAAACGAGGCTCGCCGGGAAAAGCGCTGCAATTGATGATCCCCCGACGGCAACGTCAGGATGATCGAGTCGTCACGGTCCACCACAACCCGCGCACGCCAGTCGTCACTCAGCAGGATACCGACATTGCGCCGGGAATTGGCGCGAGGGGAAGGCGCGGTTTGCGGATGGTGTCCGGCGCACCCCGCGAGTGCGGCAGCGGCAAGGAATAGCACCGCGAAGCCGCCGTGGTCGGCGGCGGCGGTCGTGGCACCAGCAGTTTTGGCTTTCATGTGAAGTGCGACGACGGTTCGTGGCGAGCAGACACATTTCGGGAACCGAGTGTCAATCGCGGGCCTCGGCTCGCGTCACGGATCAGGGCAACGGCACGAGCGAAAGCGATGCCGTCGTCTTCCCCGGGATTGGCGTCGACATGCCGGGGACCGAGATCGCCATGTCATTGGCCGTTTCGATCGTCGCGCGGCGCAGCGGGCCGGCTGGCGGAATCACGACGTGCTCGCGCGTGGTTCCGCTCAGTGTCATCGACTGGCCATGGGTCGGATCATCGGTCTTGGTGTGCGTCGTGGAGCTTCCGTCCAGTACCAGGGCATTTCCTTCATTGCCCACGACCTTCCAGACGGAAATGACCTGCCCATTGGTCTGCGGCTGCTGCGTTTGCGATGCATTGCCGGCCACGATGTTTGTGGTATCCGACCACCCCTCGCCGACCTTTGCGCCCCGGCGCAGCGAGGGAAAGAGGACGGCGAGTGCCTGCGCAACTGCGCCGAGCGCCTGGTTCGTCGAATCAGAAAAGACTGGAGGTCCGTGAATCCGGCCGCGCACGATGTACTGCGACACCCGTGCGCCCCTAGCGCTACGGGCCAAGCCAGGGTTGTTGCGCAGCTGATCTGCGAGCGCGCCGCTCGGGTCGAGCGTCAACGAATCGACGGTCGCCTCGGCGACAATTCCGTCGGCGCTGTCCCGGGTGACCACGGAAATCAATGCCGTGGTGGCGAGCCCTTCCGACAGCTTGGGGCGCCCCACTGCCGATTGGTCGACTTCGCGCGATGTCCTGACTTCGAGTCGATAGCGGTACGGCGGTGTTTGTGTCGCGGCGGGTGACGGTCCCTGCGCCAGCGCGAGTGCAAAGAGGGTCGTCAGCATCGGGTTCCTCGCTGCTGGGTGTGAACAGGTGACGCCGACTGCGTGGCCGCGCCGCACGAAGCGGCGCGGCAGGGCAGGACCGTAAGCCGAGTTCTGTTTCCCGGCCAACCTGGCCCGGGAGACGATCATCTCTCTGGGACGACCGTCGCCGGTCGCCTCAAGCAGCCTACCCGCGGCTCGAACGGTGCGGGCCGCACCTCGCCGCCTATTTGGCCTTGCTCCGACCGGGGGTTACCGTGCCCCCGCGATTACGCGCGGGGCGGTGGGCTCTTACCCCACCGTTTCACCCTTGCCTGTGTCCCTCGACTCGCGCTTGCGCGCTCCCTCGGGACCATCGGCGGTCTGCTCTCTGTTGCCCTGTCCGTCGCCTTGCGGCGCCCAGGCGTTACCTGGCGGTCTGCCCTGTGGAGCTCGGACTTTCCTCGATCCCCGGCTTGCGCCCGGAACCGCGATCGTCGCGTCCTGCCCCGACCGAAATCTAGTCGTCGCGGCAAAGCCGCGCCGCCGCTCGCTTTCGACGACGGATTGATCTCCTGTTGATGGAGTGGTGCGAGGCTCACGGTCCCTTCTCCGGAGCCCCCAATGCCCACCTCCACGACGCCCATCGTTGCCGCCGTCGTCGATCCATTCGAGCGACCCCGCGTCGACGCTGCAGGGAGCGGCTGCTTCTCGCTGGTCCATCGCGAGTCGGTGCGCGACGCGTTGCGGCTCTTTCGCGAGCGATCGGTCGATGCAATGCTCGTCTCGGTCCGCCGCTGCGACGGCGAGGCACCGGCACTGCTCGAGCAGTTCGCTCGCGCCTTTCCGTCGGTGCCAACGGTCGCGCTGGTCACCTCGCGCGAAGCCGGCGATGCCGAGGCGCTGCTCCGCCTCGGCGCAACTGGTGTGCGCCAGGTGGTCGACGCCACCAATCCCGCCGGGTGGCGGCGACTTCGCGAGGTCCTCGGCACCCCACCGACCGAACGGGCGCAGGCGATTCTGACACCGATTCTTGTCGCGCTCGGAGCGATGCCAGCATCGAGCGTCCGTTTCTGGGAACAGTTGGCCCGATCGGCGCCGCGAACCACAACGGTGCGTCAACTCGCGGCAGCGCTGGATGTCACACCATCCACTTTCGTGTCGCGGTTTGCGCGAGCGGGGTTGCCGAGCCCGAAGGATCATCTCGTTGCGATGCGGCTCTGCTATGCCGCGCGCCTCTTCGATGAAGGTGAGCTCACCATCGCCGACGTGGCGTACCGCCTGGAGTATGCGTCGCCTCAATCGTTCGGACGCCACCTGCGCATCGTCCTGGGGATCACGCCGAGCGAGTTTCGCGCGCGCTTTCCCTTCTGTGCCGTCCTCGACCGGTTTCTTGACCGATTCGTCCACCCGTATCGCGAAACGTGGAGGGAATTCAAGCCGTTGGCGCCGGGCCGCGGGTGACCGTTCGAACCGGCGCTGTGTCCCGGCCCGCTTGTGCCACGTCATCTTCGCGACATCGACGCCGGGGGTCGGGGATGAACGGCCGGGACATGGTTGGCGCACGAACGCCGTCGAGCATCCGCATTGGCGACATCGACGTGTCGGCGGGGAGCCGGGTGCGGCTCGCCCCGCGCGCCAGCCGCGACTTCCTCGATCTCGCACTGGCGGGAAAGGCCGCGACCGTGGAATCGATCGAGCTCGACATCGAGGGCTCACCGCATTTCATTGTCTCCGTCGACGACGATCGTGTGCGCGAGTTCCGCGATCACCAGATCTTCGGTCATCGATTTTTCTTCCGCGTCGACGAGGTGATGCCGGTCGACCGCGCCTTCCATGACGCAGCCTCGCGGGTCCTCGTCGCGGGGATCGGCAACATCTTCAAGGCGGACGATGGCTGGGGCATCGAGGTGGTGCAACGCCTCAAGGCCGACGGCAAGGTTGTCGGCGCCGACGTCGTTGATTTCGGCGTTCGGGGAATGGATCTCGCCTACGCCATCGCACAGTACGACACCGTCCTCCTCGTCGATGCGGCGCCGCGCGGGATCTTGCCGGGGACAGTCACACTCGTCAATGCCGATCGCGCGTGGCCTGACGCCGGACACGACGTCCACGGCGTGGATCCCTTCCGCGTGCTCGCGCTGGCGCGCTCGCTCGGCGCCATGCCAGTCCGGATACTTGTGGTGGCGTGCGAGCCGGAGCAATCGGGCGACGGTGATGACGTGACTGTGGGATTGTCGCCGGCGGTGGCCGCTGCGATCGACCCTGCGGTGGCGATGATCGTTTCACTGGTGCGAGACGCGCGGAGCGAGAGAGGATGGGACGACCCGGGAGAGGTCACGAGTGAGCGACCGGCGCTCACGCTGATGTAGGGCGCGGCCCAGTCCTGTCCGCTCGCCGTCGCCGCGATTAGCATAGGGTCCGGTTGAGTTCCCTTCCGCACCGGATGCCGCATGCCCGCTTCGCGACGAACCTTTCTCTCATACCTCGGACTGGGCGCTGTTGCGTCGACGTTGCACGCGACGACGCTCTCCGCCGCCGACGTTGAACGCGCCGGGCGCCTCGATCCGGTGGACGAGGCATGGGACCTTTCGTGGACCAAGAAGATCCGCGGCAAATACCGCGCGGTCTTCGATATCCCGACGATGGTTGGAGACCCGACCGCTCGGGCCGTGATGTGGCGTGACCAGTACAAGAAGGTCTTCGGTCTGGGCGACAAACAGCTGTCGACTGTCGTTGTCGTACGGCATCAGGGGATCGCCCAGGTGATGGACGATGCCTATTGGAATGAGTTCAATCCTCGCCGTCCCGCGGCCGGCGGCCGAGGCGGCGGGTCGGCGGTAAACCCGACTCCCGCGGACAGCACCGCACCGGCCACGCACTCGACCCATGGCAACAGCGGAAGCAAGGAGATCACCGCCTTCATCGCTGCCGGCGGCATCGTGCTGGCGTGCAATGTTGCCTTCGGCATGATGGTGGCGGACTTCCACGGGAACGATGCCCGCGCCCAGGCGATCAAGCATCTCATCCCCGGGGTGATTCTGCAGCCGTCCGGGCCGTTTGCGTTGATGCGCGCGCAAGACGAGCGGTGTCATTACATGATGGCGGGTTAACGCTATGGTGGTCTCATGAACGACTACTAGCCATCGGCCGGTGCCAAGTCTTTTGGTTCAAAGAACTTGGAGCAATCAATGAAATTGTCCTAGCTGATTCCAAGCTCGGATGCCAGAACCAGGGCACGGACGCCGACACCGGTCGTCTCGATCCGCTCTCGACCGCCGGATTCTCGATCAACCAGCGCCACGACCCCGATCACCTCGCCGCCCTCAGCGCGGATCGCACTGATCGCATCGAGGGCCGATCCCCCCGAAGTAATCACATCCTCGACCACGACGACTCGCGATCCGGACCGGAAATTTCCTTCGATCCGCTTTGCCGTCCCGTGTTTCTTCGGCTCCTTCCTCACCGAAAATGCGTCGATCGGTGTCCCTGCACGCGCACTTGCCGCGGCGATCGCATAGGCGACCGGGTCCGCGCCCATTGTGAGGCCGCCGATCGCATCCGGATTCCACCCGGCGCCACCGATCGCGGCGAGCGCCAGCGGGCCGATCGCGAGTTGTCCTGCCGCCGACATCGTGGTCAAGCGGCAATCGATGTAGTAGTGGGAATGAGCACCGGACGCGAGGATAAAATCACCGAAGCGGATCGATCGCTGCTTGAGAAGATCGATCAGCTGGTCCCGCTCGGACATCATCCGTCGCGCTTGAACAGCGACGAAAAGAACCCGCCCTTCTTCTCCGGCTCAGCGGTTGCCGCATCGCAGAAGGCGCGGGTGAAGTCCATCACGGTCTTCCACCGCTTCGACAGGTCGCGCGCCAATCCCTTCATGACGACTTCCTCGAGCCGGCCGCTGAACTTCACGCTGCGATCGGCCTGATTGAGGGCGATCGGCTCCTGCGTCAGCAGCTGCTGGAAGAGTTCACGGGGATTCTTTCCCGGGAACGGCGTGACTTCGGTCAGAAGCTGGTAAGCGATGACCGCGAGCGAATAGACGTCCGCCTGCTCGCCGACGAGTTCGCCGGAAAGCGCTTCAGGAGCCACATACTGGAGGGTTCCGACGAAGAACCCGGCGCGCGTGAGGCGTTCTTCCGCGGGAAGCTCCGAGTCGCGCGCGATACCGAAATCGAGCAATCGCGCCGTCTGTGTCGCCGGGTCGTACATGATGTTCGCCGGCTTGAGATCGCGGTGAATGATGCCGACCTTGTGCGCTTCTTCGAGGGCGGCCCCGAGCTGCTGAATGATGTTGGCTGCCACCGGCGGAGCGAGCTTTCCCGATCGCGCCAGAAAGCTCTCCAACGGCTCGCCTTCCGCCCATTCGAGCGCGAGGTACTGCACGCCGTCGGACTCGCCGAAGTCGAACGTGCGGACCACGTTCGGATGGGTCACGCGGGCGCCGAATTCGGCTTCGCGAAGGAATCGCTTCACCGCGATCGCGTCGGTGGCAAGACGCGGCCGGAGCACCTTGAGCGCGACCTTGCCGCGTTCGGGGTGTTCGGCGAGATAGACCTGGGCGGTACCGCCTTCGCCGACAGCCTTGCGAACGGTGTAGCCGGCGATCGTCCTGCCTACGAGGGGATCTGGTGGCATGGGGATCGGCAAAGGTATCGCCCGTACTTGCCACCCGGCAAGCGCAAGCGGTCTCGCCATGGTCGTCGTATTATCTGTCATGCGCCGTTTTTCAGTGGGTATCCCGGCAGCAGGAGCTCCACTGGCCCTCGCGCTCGCGATGGTCGGATGCGGTGGGACCGGGACCTGGCAGCGCGTCGGATCTACCCCGCAGACCGATACGCGGTCCGAAGCGGCCAGGATGCTCGATCCCAGCACCCTCTACTCGCAGTTGGGCCGCCTGGTCTCATCTCAGGGTATCCCCTACATCGGATCGGTCGCCTTCGTGGCAGGGGCGGGCGATTCGACCGAAGCGATTGTCGCGCTCTCCCTGGCCAACCGCGCGTTCGGCTTCGAGAAGAGCGGCAGCGCCTTCGCGGCCCGCTACCGGGTCGAGTACGAATTCGAGCGTGCCGGCGCGCCGCCGGTCATCGTCGGACGCGATGAATCGGTTCGGGTCGGTTCGTTTGCCGAAACCCAGCGCACCGACGAAAGCATCCTGCTGCAGCAGCGAATCCCGCTCGTCCCGGGGAGCTACCAGCTCGCCGTCCGGGTGCGCGACCTGGGCAACAACCAGGTGGGAACTGCCCAGCGAAAGGTCGAGGCGCCGGTCTTCGACGCGGGGAGTTACACGGCACCGATCCTGGCCTACAGCGTTCGCGGCCGGGCCACGCGCAACGATTCGCTGTCGATCGTCCTCAATCCGCGCGGCACCGTGTCGTACGGTGGCGATACGCTGCTGATCTACGTCGAGGGGAACGGCTTCACCAAGCCGACTGATGTCCCGATGCAGGTCCGCGATGAGCACGATTCGCTGGTGATGCACACCAGCGTGCATTTCACCGGCAACGGTGCGATCGAGGGGCGCGTCATCCGGCTCGCTCCCGACTCGGCACCGCTTGGACAGCTCGACATCCTGATCGGTCCCAACGCAGCCCGCACCGGCGCACAGCCCGAGCGATTCGCGGTCGGCGCCGGTCTCGACCAGACCCACCGCACCAGTGCAGTTGTCTCGTTCTCGTCGGCGTGGATCGTGACCAACTTCGATGATCTTCTCTCGCTGCTGCGCTATTTCGGCGAGGATCGCCGCATCGAGGCGATGCGACGGGCGAAGAATTCCGACCGGATCCAGATGTGGCAGGATTTCTACAAGGCGACCGATCCGAATCCGTCGACGCCGGAAAACGAAGCCCTCGACATCTACTTCGGGCGGCTGGCACAAGCAAATCAGCGCTTCCGGGAGGCGGGCGATCCAGGCTGGCGTACCGATCGCGGTGAGGTCTTCATCACGTTGGGCGAGCCCGACGAAATGCACGACCAGTCGGCGCAGCTGCAGAACGCCGGCCGGATCTTCATCTGGCAATACACCGATTACCGGCTGGTGCTGTATTTCCAGGACGTGAACGGGTTCGGTCATTTCCTGCTCACCCCGCAATCGCGCTCCGACTTCCAGAACATCCGCAATCGGATTCAGCGCTCACCCTCGCAGTGAACCTCGGTCGCTCCGCGCACGTTATTTTCGGGTGATGCCAGAGCATACCCCGCCACAGCTGTTCCTCATCGATGGCTACGCATTGATCTACCGGGCGTTTTTCGCGCTCATTACCCGGCCACTGCGTACCGCGCGCGGCGAGAACACCTCGGCCGTATGGGGAGTCACCAACTTCCTGCTGCGGCTACGCGAGAAGTACCGTCCCGACTACGTCGTGTGGGTCAACGACGCCGGCGATTCGTTCCGGACCGCCGAATATGCGGAGTACAAGTCGACCCGGGAAAAGCTCGACGATGAGCTGCAGGCCGATTTCGATCGCGCCGTCGAGCGGGTACGCACGCTGCTCGAGGGGTTCCGGATTCCATTGATTGACGTCGCGGGCTACGAAGCGGACGATGTCATCGGGACCTTGGCGCTCCGCGCGGCGGCGGCAGGTCTGCAGGCGGTCATCGTGTCGGGTGACAAGGATTTCTACCAGCTCATCCGGCCGGGCGTGGCGCTGCTCAACCCCGGGCGCGGCGGTCCGGCTGGTGTTGATGAAGTGTGGGTCACCGAATCGAACGCCTCCGAACGGCTCGGCGTGCCGCCGTCGCAGGTGACCGACTGGCTCGCGCTGGTGGGCGACACGTCGGACAACGTCCCCGGGGTGAAGGGAATCGGTGAAAAGGGTGCGGTGCAGTTGCTGCAGCAGTTTGGCAGCGTGGAAGTGCTTCTCGACCGCGCCGGCGAGATCACGCAGAAGCGCGCGCGCGAAGCATTGCAGCAACAGGGCGATGCCGCGCGGCTTTCCAAGCGCCTGGTCACCATCAAGACCGATGTCCCGGTCGAGCTCGACCTGTCGACCATCACCGCGCACGCGCCCGATCGTCTCATGCTGGCGCGGTTCTTTGCCGAGCTGGAGTTCAACTCGATCATCCCGAGGCTCGAGCGACTGACGTCAACGGGTAACGATGCGCCGCCGGCCGACGCCGATACCCGCGCTGGTGATGCCACGATTCCCGCAACGGTCGATATCCCCGAAATCCCCTTCGTCGATTGCAACGCCGTCGTGGTCGACGATGCTGCGCTGCTGCCGGCGATTGCCGCGGAGCTCCGCGCCGCGTCGCTCGTGGCGTTCGACTGCGAGACATCATCACTGCAGCCGCACGATGCCGAACTGATCGGGCTCTCCCTCGCCGCGGCGCCGGACCGCGTCTGGTATCTCTCCTTTGGCCACCGGGCACCGGCGCGAGATCTCTTTGGCGGTGACGGCGTCACTGCCGACTCGTCGCCACCGCCGCCTCGCAATCTCCCGCCGCTGACCGCGCCGGAATGCGCTCCGATCAAGGCGCTGCTTGAGGACGCCGCGGTGCCGAAGGCGGCCCACAACGCGAAGTACGACATCGCGGTGTTGCGGCGGGCGGGCGTTGAGGTACGTGGATTGGCGTACGATTCGATGCTGGCATCGTTTGTCCTCGATCCGTCCCGGCGATCGCACGGCATCGACGCCCTGGCACTCGAGTTTCTCGGCCGGCGCATGAGCCTCTACACTGATCTTGCCGGGAAGGGGAAGACCGAGATCCCCTTCGCCGAGGTGGCAGTGCAGCGCGCGGCAGCGTACTGCGGAGCGGACAGTGCCACCGTGCTCTCGCTGCATCGCCATTTCGCGGCCGACCTCGAACAGCACAAGCTCAATCCGCTGTTGCAGACGATCGAACTCCCCCTCGTGCCGGTCCTGGTCGACATGGAATGGGACGGTATCGCCATCGACGCGGTCGCATTTGCGGAACAGGCGCGCGAACTCGCCCGCGACCTCGAACAGGTGAGCGCCCAGATTCAGGCCGCCGCCGGCGGCAAGGCGCTCAACATCAACTCGCCGCGGCAACTTGCCGCGATT
This sequence comes from Gemmatimonadales bacterium, assembly GCA_036500345.1. Lineage (NCBI taxonomy): Bacteria > Pseudomonadati > Gemmatimonadota > Gemmatimonadia > Gemmatimonadales > Gemmatimonadales bacterium. Next base: position 40,478 of record DASYCE010000012.1, read on the forward strand.
CTCTTCGAGGATCTTGGATTGCCGGTGCTCAAGAAGACGCGCACCGGCCCGTCGACCGATGCCGACGTGCTCGAGCAGCTTGCCGATCAGGGGCATGCCCTTCCCCGGCTGATCCTTGGCTACCGCGAACTGCAGAAGCTCAAGAGCACCTACGTCGATGTCCTGCCCCTCGCCGTGAATCGCGAGACCGGACGGATTCACACGTCGTACAACCAGGTCGGTGCGGCGACCGGACGGTTGTCATCGAACGATCCGAACCTGCAGAATATTCCGGTGCGCACACCGCGCGGTGAGGGCATCCGGCGCGGATTCGTGCCGGCGGCCGGAAACCTGTTCGTCGTCGCCGATTACTCCCAGATCGAACTGCGGCTGATGGCTCACCTGTCGCACGATCCCGCGTTCATCGGCGCGTTCCAGCGCGGCGAGGACATTCATCGCCAGACTGCAGCGATCATCTTCGGCGTGCCGATCGGCGAAGTCACCAGCGAAATGCGCGGCCGCGCCAAGACAATCAACTTCGGCACCATCTACGGGCAGGGCGCTTTCTCGCTCTCGAAGATGCTCGGCATTCCGCAGGACGAGGCGAAGCGATTCATCGCCGACTATTTCGCGCGGTTCGCCGGAGTGCGTGAGTATCTCGACCGGCAGGTGGCAGTCGCGCGGGAACAGGGGTACGTCGAGACGCTCTTTGGCCGCCGCCGCTATCTCCCCGAGATTCGCGACCGGAACTTCAACATCCGGGCCTTTGGCGAGCGGCTGGCGCAGAATACGCCGTTGCAGGGATCCGCAGCCGATCTGATCAAGCGAGCGATGATCGCCATTCACGCAGCGCTCCCCGCCGCGGGCCTCCGCGCGCGGATGCTTCTCCAGGTGCACGACGAACTGGTGATCGAAGCGCCCGAATCCGAAGCCGAGCGCGCGGCCCAGCTGGTCAAGGAGCACATGGAGGGAGCGGCCACACTCGACGTCCCGCTCGTGGTGAGTGTGGGGATCGGGAAGAACTGGGTCGACGCCAAGCGCTGATGGACTCCCGCGGAGCCGGTGCGCTCAGTCGACGTCGGGGTGATCCTCCCGCGGTTCGCGCACGCCGGGCCACCAGTTCCAACGCCCTGCGATCTGCATGAATGCCGGTACCAGCACCATGCGCACCAGGGTGGCGTCGAGGAAGACCGCGACAGCCAGGCCGAATCCGATGAACTGCATCAGCAAAATGTGCGCAAAGGCGAAGGCGCCGAATACCGCGATCATGATCAGCGCCGCCGAGGTGATTACCGACGCGGTCGCCGACAATCCCTCGCGCGTCGCACGGGTATTCTGGCCGCTGCTGTCGAACGACTCCTTGATCCGCGCGAGGAGGAAGACCTCGTAGTCCATCGACAATCCGAAGACCACGGCGAAGACCAGCACGGGCACGAGGACGTAGATCGCCGAAGTCGGCCCGCCGATGCCGAAGATCTGGCTGCCGATCCCGTGCTGAAAGACGAGCACGACGATCCCGAACGTCGCGGCAACCGAGAGCGAATTCATCACGATCGCCTTGATCGGTACCAGGACTGATCGGAAGACGATTGCCAGCATCAGGCCGGTTACGCCGAGAATGAGCGCGACGATCAGCGGGAACCGCGCCAGCAGCAGGCGCTGGAAATCGAGCGCCGCGGCGACATATCCGCCGACCCGGATGGTCGCGCCCTGAAGCTGCCGAATCCGACGGGACGCCACGAGTGCGCGCACATCCCGCACCACGTCCATCGTGGTGGTGAGTGATGTCGTGTCGGATGGAATCACATCCATCAGCGTCGTCCGGCCGTCGCGTGCGAGATACGCGTCGAGAAAGTCGGGATAGCGGGCACGGACGGTGTCCGGTTCGCTGTACAGCAGCGAATATTCGAGCACGCTCCTGCCGGGACTCAGATCGACCAGCGACTTGACGTCGCGAATCCGCGGATCGGCACGGAGCGAATCGGAGAGATGCTTGAGTCCGCGCAGCGCGACAGCACTGGTGGCCGCGGTCCCCTCCGGAAACTCGATGATCATACGGAGCGGTTGCACGTACCCCGACATTCCCATCCGGTCGAGGGTTGCCACACCGGCTCCCGCTTCGGTTTCCGTGGGCCACCAGTTGCGGCTCGGAAGGCCGATACGCAGGAAGAAGGCGGGGATCGTCAGTAGCGCGATGATGCAGCTGCCGATGATCACCGCGCGATATGGATGGCGCGACAGCGATCTCGCCCACCGCTCCCACACCGCCGGCCGGTGATACCACGCCAGCCGCCGTGCGATCCACCGTGGCCGATCGATCGACCGCCCCAGGACGGCGAGCAGCGCCGGGAGGAGGGTGATCGACAACAGGACCGCGACCGCGACCACCACCAATCCCGCGATCCCGACGCTCTTCGTCTCCGAGAGGGGCGTCAGCAGGAGCGCCGCGAAGCCGACCACGACGGTCATCCCCGACGTCAGCACGGCGTGTCCCGAGGTGGCGAAGGTGCGGGCGGCAGCCTCCCCCGCGTCGAGCCCCGCGTTGAGCTCTTCGCGGAAACGCGTGACGACGAGCAGTGAATAGTCGATCCCCACGCCCAAACCGATCATCGAGATCATGTTGAGGACGAACACCGACATGGACATGTGTTGCGCAATGATCCCGACGATCGTCAGTGCGATGGTGATGGCAAGGATCCCGACGATCACCGGCAGCAGTGCGGCGACGAGCGCACCGAAGGCGAGGACCAGCACCGCAAGCGTGATCGGCACCAGCTTGCGTTCGTTGTGGCGCGCATCCTCTGCGCTCACGGTGCGGATATCGATGTCGAGCGGCGCGCGGCCGGTCACCAGGACGCTGTACGCCTCCCCGTCGGGGAAATGCCGAAGCACTTGCTGGAACGCATCGCGCATCGGCTGCACGACGTTCCCCACCGAATCGTGGGAAACGCCGAGCGAGACGAGAAAGAAGGTCGTGCGGCGGTCGTGCGCGAGAAATGTCGAATCGTGGGTGGTACGAAATGACAGGACGCCGCGCACCCACGGCTCGGCCTTCGCGGTTGCGGTCAGCGAATCGAGCAGCGCACCGGCGACGCCTTCGGTCACTGGGGTCGGGCTCTGGAGGGTGACGGCGAAGAACTCCGAGACTGGCCGCGAAAAGCGCGCGCCAAGGAGCGAATCGGCGATTCGCGCCTCGGTCATCTCGTCGGCGCCCCCGCGAAGCTCAAGGCGGCCCACCGTTTCACTCGCGTGGGACGCGGCGTACGCGCCCACGATCGCCCAGAGGGCAATGACCACCCATCGCCCGCGCACGAGGGCGCTTCCGATCCTGTCGAACACGGCACAATGGTAGGACTCGCCGGGCGGGATCGCTAGGTATCCCGCTGACCACGCCCTCGCAAAAAACTCCCCCTCCTGCCGATATTCCCAACGTGCTCCGTAACGTTCTGGGAATCCTCCTCGCCGTTCTGGTCGTGATCATCATCGGCGGATCGAGGCACGGCACCAGCCAGCCTCCGGCTCCGGCTGCCGTCCATGGGCCGGCGGTCGGGGTGACCACCACTACGACGACCCGCGTGGCCGCGGCCCCGAAAGGCCCGGCCGGGGCTGACCCATCGATTCCGGCGGTCTCGACCCCGGAACTCGATCTGTTCACCCGCCTCGCCGTGCGGCGCCGCATCGCGCGGGAGGGGAACAGCGTCTATCTCGATTCGATGCTCATGAAGACCGACTCTACCGTCACGCGCTGGCCCGACAGTGCGACACTCCGGGTCGCGTTCGTCGCCGATACGACGGTACCAGGCTGGACACCTCTGCTGGTCGCTGAAGCGCGCACTGCGCTCCACAAATGGGATGGGAATGCATCCGGTGTCACGTTCAAGGAAGTACCAACAGCCGACTCGGCGGATATCCAGGTGCACTGGGTGGTCACGCTACCGGACACGGGCCAGATCGGAAACACCACGGTCAGCTGGGGAACCGACGGTGTCGTACACTCCGCAGACGTGACGCTCGCGCTTCGCCGGAACCGCGATTCGACCCTCGTGCCACCGGCGGTGCGGATGCGCGTCGCCACCCACGAGTTCGGACACGCCCTCGGCCTGCCTCACTCCGGTGATCCCGGCGACCTGATGTTCCGTACCGCCCCGGTCGCCGGACCGTCCGATCGCGACCAGGCGACTCTGCGTCTGTTGTATGCCGTCACCCCCGGGCCGCTGCGCGTTCATCCGTAACCCGCCGTGCGCCTGTCGTGGTTTGCCGCCGTGCTGTTCATTGCACTTCCCCGCCCTGCATCGGCGCAGCGTTTCGCACAAGTCGACGCCGCGATTCGCGATGGCATCGCACAACGGATCTACCCCGGCGCTGTCGTGGTGGTCGGCCGGGCCGACACGATCCTGTATGCGCGCGGCTACGGTCACTTCACCTGGAGCAGTTCGTCTCCCTCCCCTGACCCGGCCACCACACGCTGGGACCTGGCGTCACTGACGAAGATCGTCGCGACGACCGGTGCGCTCGCGGTCCTGGTGCAGCAGCACCGTGTCGAACTCGACGCGCCGGTTTCGCGATACGTGCCCGCATTCGCCGGCGGCCGCAAGAACCAGGTCACGGTTCGGATGCTCCTGACGCATACCAGCGGGATGCCGGCGTATATCAAATTCTGGATTACGTCGCACACGCCCGCCGAAGCGCTTCAACAACTCTTCATCACGCCGCTCGCCGGAATACCCGGAGCCAAGCCGGTCTACAGCGACCTCAACGGGATGCTTGCCGGGCTGGTCGTCGAACACGCCTCCCACCAATCACTCGATCGCTTCGCCGACTCTGCGGTCTTCTCGCCACTCGGCATGGTCTCCACCGGGTATCGACCCGACAAGCGCGCCCAGGTGGATGCCGCGCCCACTGGACTCTGGCACGGGCACCCGGTCGGTGGCACGGTGAACGACCGCAACGCAGCAACATTCGGCGGCGTCTCCGGGCATGCGGGACTTTTCTCGACGGGGCTCGACTTGGCGCGCTTCGACCAGGGGTGGCTCAAGGGCGCCGCTGGCCACGGGAAGTGGCTCAAGGAATCAACTGTCTCGGAATTCCTCAGTCACACGGCGACCAGCGGAACGCGAGTGCTCGGCTGGGACACTCCACTCCCGCCGGGAGGCAAGAAGGTCTCGCTTTACGGGCGCTGCGCAACGCCGACGACATTTGGTCACACGGGGTGGACCGGCACCGAGATGTGGATCGACCCTGCCAACAACCTGTTCGTCGTCCTTCTCACCAATCGCGCGTTCGATCCCGCACGACCGGAAGCGTCGTTTGTTCAGCTCAAGGAGATTCGGTTGCGCGTTGCCGACGCGGTTCGCGCGGCCCTCGGCGGCTGTCACGCGTAGCTGGTCTGTGGCGGGGTTCAGTGTCCCAGGAAGGCGCGAACTCTCGGATCCATTCGCTCGGGGGTCCAGTACGGCTCCCACACGAGTTCGATATCGACGTCGGCGACGCCTTCGAGGTCGGTCAGGGTCCGCTTGACGTCTTCCATGATCTCACCGCCTGCGGGACATCCTGGCGACGTGAGCGTCATGCGGACGTGCACCACGTTGTCGACAGTCACCGACACGTCGTACACCAGCCCGATATCGATGATGTTGAGGCCGAGTTCGGGGTCCTTCACCGCGCGCAACGCTTTCCGCGCCAGGTCGGCTGATACCGGCGTTGCTGCTGCGGCTGCTTCACCATCGGTCATCTCTCAGATCTCCTTCACCGCGGTCGGCTCCGCAGTCTGCATTGCGGTCACCAGTGCCGCACCGAATACCCCGGCCTGCCACGTCCGGACGCCGGCCACTCGCGCCAGCGACTCGACGTTCTCCGGCTCGGCGCGCGCGATCGCTTCGAGCGTCCCATTAGGACAGAGGACACCTGGCGCAAGAGAGAACTCCGTCGCAAGCCGATTCCGTTCCCGCTTCAACGCCTCCAGCCGCGTTTCGTAGGCTGGATCGGCGAGCCGGCGCGGCGGACGCGGGATCCTCGGGAGTTCGTCATCCGGCACTCCCTTCCCCTCGCTGATCGCGGCCAGGATCTCGCCACTCCGGCGCTCGCCGATGTCCCGACCGATTCCCTTGACCCGTGTGAGCTCCTGGCCGGAGTCTACTGGGTGCTGGGCCAGATGCAGCATGACCTCATTGCCCATGATTCGAAACTCGGCGCGATCGAGTGACGCTGCCAGCTCGGAACGCCACCGATACAGAGCTCTGAGGATCGCCAATGCGCGCCGATCGAGCGCGCGCGCTCCCTTGACCCTCAGGAAATCGAGCGACGGGTCGGATTCGGAGGCAGTCCAGCGGATCTCCTCGGCAAGCCCGAACTCTTCTTCCACCCACGAAAGTCGGGAGATTCCATCGAGTTGTTGACGTAGTATATCTCGCAACTCACAAAGATTTCTTGTATCGCCGGCGGCGTACTCAAGCATCGCTGTCGAAAGCGGCCGCACCGACCAGTCGGCGCGCTGAAACCGCTTGTCTGCCTTCAATCCGAAGTACTTGTCGAGAAGGGCAGCGAGTCCGATCCCTGGCTCATTCAGGAATTGCGCGGCGATTCTGGTATCGAACAGGTTCGTTGCGTGGAAGCCGAACTCCTTGTCGAAGAGCCGCAAATCGTAATCGGCATCGTGAAAGACCTTTTCGACCGACCGATCGGCGAGGAGGCGCCCAATCGGCGCGAGGTCCCCGACGCCGAGGGGATCGATCACAGCGGTCGACGTGCGGGTCGATAGCTGGATCAGGTAGATGCGATCGTGATATCGATGAAAGGAGGCCGCCTCGGTGTCGAGCGCGACGAGATCGGCGTCGGCGATCTCGGCGAGCAGGCCGGTGAATGCTTCGGGGCGGTCAATCAGCCGGACGGTCACTCAGTCGCGTCGCTTTGCGATTAATTCGAGCCCGTCGGCGACGTCCTCGAGCGCCTTGGCAAGACTCTTGTAGAACTCGGGATCAGGAGCGGGCGGCGTGCCCAAGGCGCTGTCGAGATACACCTTGCGGGCGAGCTTGGCGGCATGGCGGATGTAGTCGGTGGTCGGCATCGGCTCCCTCGGGCGTTGCAGGCCATCAAACGTAGCACCGGCTGTTATTGACCCTGGGTGTGAAACATTCGGGGGTGGGGAGCGTCTTTAGGAATGGCGGTCCCGACGGAACCTCTCCATCCGTCACCGCCATCACATTGCAAGCCTTCCTTGAGACGCCCGTCGGGATTCCGGCTAGTCCGGACCTGGCGGGCGTCCTCTTTTCGGTCTTCGGTCTCGGGGAGGTTGGTCGGGCTCGCAGATGGTGCAGCCCGGGCGCGGATGCGGCGCAGGGGGCGGGGAAGGAGACGCGACTCCGACCGGCTACTTGTTGGGCCGCCCCGGCGGCGTGTCGGAATCGAAGACCTCACGGTTCTTCGCGATATAGGCCTGCAGGTTCGCCGGAACATCTTCCTCGGGAAAGATCGCGCTGACCGGGCATTCCGGCTCGCATGCGCCGCAATCGATGCATTCGTCAGGATGGATGTACAGCTGATCGTCGCCTTCGTAGATGCAATCCACCGGACAGACATCCACGCAGGCGCGATCCTTTATGCCAATACACGCTTCCGTAATGATGTAGGGCATCGAGGTTCTCCTTCACAATCCCGAACTGAATCAGGAAGCGCAGCACAGCTTCCGGCGTGGCACACAGTAGGAACGCCCCCCGGCGTGCGCAAGGGGGAGCCGCCGCCAACGCGTGTCGCGACCTAGTGTTTTGGCTTCCCCGGCACAAAGAGGAGCTTCGACCACCCCGCAGAACAGGTCTCGCTCTTCACGTCGAACGCATACCCACCGCGCTCCTGGCGCACGATGTACTGCCCGGGCTCGCTGCACGCCTGGTCGGTGTATGTGGCGATCCCGTCCTTCTGCATCAGCTTGCCGCTGAAGGTCAGCGTATCCGGCGACGTGATCGTGAAGGCGCCATTTCCCTTGAGCACCAGCGGCCAGCCAGCCATCCCGACGCTGTCGGCCCTGGCACTGTCGCGCGCCTGGATGATGTAACTCCCCGCCGGCATGGTGACCGGAGCCTGGGCACAGAGGTGGGATGCGGCCACAGTGGCGGCAACGAGCGGAGTGATCCAGCGAAATCGCATCGAGAGATCCGGGGTCGAGTGTGCCAGTGGTACGACAGGAGATGATACAGGGTTGGTTCGCCCGATCCCAGCCCGCTTGTCAGATGATGAGGCGTTTGCAGCACAATGACTTAGACGTTCGCACCAAAAAACTGGTGTGAATTGACAAGGGAGCCTGCCAAGTCTAGGATTGCGCCATGCGAACGTCGCGACCCACAGATCAGCACCCCGGCGGACTTCCCCCGGCGAAGGTGCGGGGTGCCCGGGCCGAGCTACTGCTGGAACTCAAGCGGGCCGGTTCAGCCACGGCATCAGATCTCGCCGGGGCGCTCAACTGTTCGCTCAATGCCGTCCGTCACCACCTCAAGGAGCTTCAGCGCGAAGGCGCGGTGCTTCACGACCGTACGCATCACGGTGTCGGCGCGCCGGCGCACACCTACCGACTGTCGCCGCTGGGGCACGACCTCTTTCCGCAGCGGCACGCCAGCACCGTCGCATTCCTGCTCGATCAGCTCGTGGCGCTCGAGGGACGCGCCGTCTCCGCTGCACTGGTCAACGACCATGTCAGCGGCACCGCCGAGCGTGTCTGCGCGATCGGCAACGCTGCTGATCGGGACCGGCGGGGGCAGCAGATCGCCGACGCCCTCGATGCCGAAGGGTACATGGCGACATGGGAGCAGGGGCAAGACGGCGGCGTGCTGATCGAGCACAATTGCCCACACCGGCTGATCGCCGAGCGATTCCCGGAAATCTGCCGGGCGGAAGAGGCGTTTCTCGGTCGTGCCTTCGGCGTCGCGGTGACCCGTCAATCGCAGATCAGCGGCGGCTGCGGCACCTGCACCTACCGGGTGAGCTACGACGCGGCACAGGCAGGGGGAGGGGGAGGATCATGACCTCGTCGATCGAATCACTCGTCAATCGTGAATACAAGTACGGCTTCGTCACCGACATCGACCAGGAGACCGCACCGGTCGGCCTGTCGGAGTCGACGATTCGGTTCATCTCCGAGCGCAAGCGCGAACCTGAGTGGCTCCTCGATTGGCGGCTCAAGGCATATCGGCGGTGGCTCGAGATGACCCACGAACCAACCTGGGCGAACATCCATCACGAGCCGATCGACTATCAGGCAATCACCTACTATGCCGCGCCGCGCACCCAGAAGCCGCTCGGCTCGCTGGAGGACGTCGATCCCAAGCTGCTGGAGACCTACGCCAAGCTCGGTATCCCGCTCACCGAACAGAAGCTGCTTGCCGGTGTGGCGGTCGATGCAATCTTCGATTCGGTCTCGGTCGGGACGACGTTCAAGGCAACGCTCGCCAAGGCCGGCGTGATCTTCTGCTCGTTCGGCGAGGCCGTGCAGGAACACCCCGATCTGGTTCGCAAGTATCTCGGATCGGTGGTCCCGGCGTCGGACAACTATTTCGCCGCGCTCAACTCGGCGGTCTTTTCGGATGGCTCGTTCGTGTACATCCCGAAGGGTGTCCGCTGTCCGATGGAGCTCTCGACCTATTTCCGGATCAACGCGGCGAACACCGGCCAGTTCGAGCGAACGCTGATCGTCGCCGACGAAGGGAGCTCCGTCTCCTATCTCGAAGGTTGCACGGCGCCGAAGCGCGACGAGAACCAGCTGCACGCGGCGGTGGTCGAACTCGTCGCGCTCGACGACGCGTCGATCAAGTACTCGACGGTGCAGAACTGGTACGCCGGCGACGCGGAAGGGAAGGGCGGCATCTACAACTTCGTCACCAAGCGAGGCAAGGCGCTCGATCGCGCCAAGATCTCGTGGACGCAGGTCGAGACCGGATCGGCGATCACCTGGAAGTATCCCAGCGTGATCCTGCAAGGCGACGACGCGGTGGGCGAGTTCTACTCGGTGGCGGTCGTGAACGGGATGCAGCAGGCCGATACCGGCACCAAGATGATCCACATGGGCCGCAACACGCGCAGCACGGTGGTCTCGAAGGGGATCAGCGCCGGCCGCGGCCAGAATTCGTACCGCGGTCAGATCAAGATCCTCCCCCGCGCCACCGGGGCCCGCAACTACACCCAGTGCGATTCGATGCTGATCGGCAATCGCTGCGGCGCGCACACCTTTCCGTACATCGACGTGGAGAATTCGTCGAGCGACGTCGAGCATGAAGCGAGTACGTCGAAGATCGGCGAGGACCAGATCTTCTATTGCAAGCAGCGCGGAATGAACACGGAAAACGCCATCTCGGTCATCGTGAACGGCTTCTGCAAGGAAGTCTTCCGCGAGTTGCCGATGGAGTTCGCCGTCGAAGCGCAGAAACTCCTCGGGATCAGTCTCGAGGGGAGCGTGGGTTGAGGAGACCAGGCTGACATGGCGTTGCTCGAGATCAACGATCTGCATGCCGCGGCAAATGGCCGCGATATCCTCCGCGGGATCACCCTCGCGGTCGACGCCGGTGAGGTCCATGCCATCATGGGCCCCAACGGCTCCGGAAAGAGCACGCTCGCCCAGGTTCTCGCGGGGCACCCGGCATATCAGGTCACGTCCGGCACGGTGGTGTTCAACGGGAAGGACCTGCTCGACATGGAGGCCGAAGAGCGCGCTCAGGCAGGGCTCTTTCTCGCCTTCCAGTATCCGGTCGAAATCCCCGGAGTGACGAACGCCTACTTCCTGCGTACGGCGTACAACGCGATCCGGAAAGCGCACGGACTCGAAGAACTCGATCCGATCGACTTCTACGACCTCCTCGAACAGCGGCTCCGCATCGTCGAATGGGGCCCGGAAATCATGGAGCGTGCGGTCAACGCCGGGTTCTCCGGCGGTGAGAAGAAGCGCAACGAGATCCTGCAGATGGCGGTGCTCGAGCCGAGGCTCGCCGTACTGGACGAAACCGATTCCGGTCTCGACATCGACGCGCTGCGCATCGTCGCCGGCGGAGTCAACGCCTTGCGCCGTCCCGATAACGCGACGCTGCTGGTGACCCACTACCAGCGGCTCCTCAACTACATCGTCCCTGACCAGGTGCACGTGCTCGCGGCCGGGCAGATCGTCAAGTCGGGTGGGAAGGAGCTGGCACTCGAACTCGAGGAACGCGGCTACGAATGGCTGATGCCCGAGGCTGCGTCGGCGTGACCGCCACGGCGTCGCGTATCCCGTTTGCGGATCTTGCCGCGCAGCTCCAGGCGACCGGACCGACCGATCCGTGTTGCGGCAATGCACGCGAGGAGGCTTTTGCGCGGTTCGCGGCGGTCGGCATCCCGACCTCTCGCGACGAGGAGTGGCGCTTCACGCCGGTGCGGCATCTTGGCGCCACGGAGTTCGGGCTGCCGGGTGACTCGCCGGCGCTGAGCGCTCAGGACATTGCGCCGTTCCTCACGAGCGGTGGTTCGCTTCGAATTGTCGTCGTCGATGGCCGGGTTGATCCAGCGCTGTCGCACTTCTCAAGTGCCGCGGGGATTCGGGTCGCTTCGCTTGCCGGTGCAGGCGCCGCGAACACTCAGGGTGTCATCACCTGCGCCGGCGACAGCGCCACAGCGCTCGCCACGCCGTTCGCCGCCCTCAATGCGGCGCTCTGGAGTGATGGTGCGGCAATTCACATCGGACCGGGCGTCACCGTCGAGGCGCCAATCGAGATCGTCCATGTCGCGACCCCCGCCGCCGATGTCGCGGTGATCTCGCCGCGGACGGTGATCTATGCGGCAGCCGGCGCGTCGGCAACAGTGGTCGAATCGTTCGCGGCATTGACCGGCGCTGGCTATTTCACCAACGCGGCGTGCGAAATCGTTCTGGGCGAGGGTGCCCGGCTGCAGCACGTCCGGCTCCAGCGCGAGGATGCCACCGCGACGCACATCGGGATCACCAGCGTCCAGCAGGAGCGTGGGTCGCACTACCGGTCGTTCGTCCTGTCGCAGGGTGCCCGCCTGTCGCGCCACGACCTGCACGCCCGTCATCATGGCGAAGAGGTGGAGACGCTGCTCTACGGGCTCTATCTCGGACGGGACGAGCAGCTGGTCGACAACCATACCGCGATCTTTCACGACCAGCCGCGTTGCAATTCGTGGGAGGTCTACAAGGGCGTCCTCGCTGATCGGGCCCGCGGCGTCTTCAACGGCAAGGTCGTGGTGCAGCCGGTGGCGCAGCGGACGGACGCGAAGCAGACCAACCGGAATCTCCTCCTGTCGGACAGGGCAAAGATCGATACCAAGCCCCAGCTGGAGATCTTCGCTGACGACGTGAAGTGCACCCACGGCGCGACGGTGGGACGGCTCGATGAATCGCAGCGATTCTACCTCCGCGCACGCGGCATCGCCGGTCGCGAAGCGCAAATGCTGCTGGTCACGGCGTTCGTGGCCGAAGTGTTCATGGAAATCACCGATCCCATGATCCGTTCGGCCGTCGAACGCCTGGTTCGCGCCGAAATAAACACACTGATCGGTTGAGACGATGAGTGCCCCCGCGACTTCCGCTCCCGTGCAGTCCTCACGACGCGCCTTCGATGTTGCGGCGATCCGTCGCCAGTTTCCGATCCTGGAGAGATTGTCGCGCGGCAAGCAGCTGATCTATCTCGACAACGCCGCGACAAGCCAGAAGCCCGATGCCGTGATCGCGGCGCTCGATCATTACTACCGTGCCGGGAACAGCAATATCCATCGCGGCGTCTATCAGCTGAGTGAGGAGGCGACGCTTGCGTGGGAGGCTGCGCGCCAGCGGGCAGGCCACTTCATCGGGGCGCCGAGCAGCGATGAAATTGTCTTCGTTCGTGGGACGACCGAAGCGATCAACCTGGTGGCGAGCTCGTTCGTCCGGCCCCGCGCGACCGCCACAAGCGTGGTGCTCGTGACGGCGATGGAGCATCACGCCAATATCGTCCCGTGGCAGCTCGCCGGCGCCAGCACGAAGGCGATTCCGATCTCGGGCGACGGCGTCCTCGACCTCGAGGCCGCGGAGCGAATGCTGGCGGAACGGCCGATCCTTCTTGCCGTCGCCCATGTCTCGAACGCGATCGGCACGGTCAACCCCGTCGCCGAACTCTGCCGGATGGCGGCGCGGCACGGTGTCCCGGTGCTCGTCGACGGCGCGCAGGCCGCGCCGCACTTTGCGATCGACGTCCAGGCACTGGGATGCGACTTCTACTGTTTTTCGAGCCACAAGGTGTTCGGCCCGACCGGGATCGGCGTACTGTGGGGGCGGAGCGAACTTCTCGATGGAATGCCGCCGTATCAGGGCGGCGGCGACATGATCGATGAGGTCACCTTCGAGCGGACCACCTTTGCGCCGGTGCCGCGCCGGTTCGAGGCGGGCACTCCGCACATCGCCGGAGCGGTCGGGCTCGACGCGGCGCTCGGATGGTTTGAGGCGATTGATCGAGATGCGGCGGTTCGCTACGAGGAAACGCTTCGCGATCACGCCACGAACGTCCTGGGGACAATTCCCGGCGTACGGCTCTTCGGCGCTGGCGCCGAAAAGGCGCCAATTGCCACCTTCACCCTCGACGGGGTTCATCCGCACGATCTCGCCTCGCTCCTCGACGGCGACGGAATCTGCGTTCGTGCCGGACATCACTGCACGCAGCCGCTGCACCGCGCTCTCGGCGTCCCCGCCACCGTCCGGGCGTCGTTTGCCATCTACAACACCACCGCCGAGATCGACGCGCTGGGCGACAGCGTGATCCGGGCTCGAACGATCATGGGCCGATGAGTTCCCTCGCCGAGCTCTATCAGAGCGTGATCGTCGAGCATGACCGGAGTCCGCGGAACTTCCGGGCACTGGTTGCACCATCGCATCACGCCGAGGGACGCAACCCGCTCTGCGGCGACGAGGTGGCCGTCGATCTGCGGGTGGGTGACAATGGTGCGATCGAAGAGATCGGGTTCCAAGGCCAAGGCTGCGCGATTTCCCGGGCATCCGCGTCGATGATGACGGCCGCATTGCAGGGGAAAACGGTCGCCGAGGCGCGGGATTTGTTCGACCGGTTTCACGCATTGGTCACCGGAGGAAGTGCGGACGACGTAGGAAAACTCGCCGTCTTCCGCGGCGTTGCCGAGTACCCGATGCGGGTGAAGTGTGCGACGCTGGCGTGGCACGCGATGATAGCTGCGCTCGATACGGGCGCGAAATAACGACACAACATCAGGAGTTCGAGGTAGCGATGCCGTATTCAGAAATGATGGTCAAGCCGATGCGCGAAGAGGTCACCCGGCTGGGTGTCGAGGAGCTTCGTTCGGTCGCCGATGTCGACGCCGCCCTGGCAAGCGGGGATGGGACCGCACTGGTCTTCGTGAACTCCGTCTGCGGCTGTGCGGCGGGGATGGCACGTCCGGCGCTCGCCCGGGCGCTGGAGCACGGTACCCGCCCGGCGCACCTGTACACCGTGTTTGCCGGCCAGGATCTCGACGCCACGGCGCGGGCCCGCTCGTATTTCGGCGAGTACCAGCCGTCGTCCCCGTCGCTGGCGCTGCTCAAGGACGGCGAAGTCGTCGCGTTCGTGCACCGGCACCAGATCGAGGGGCGTCATCCCGACCAGATCGCGTCGATGCTGACGCAGGCGTTCGACGCCCACTGCGCGTGAGCGGGCACGTCTTTCACCCCGACCGCGACGAATGGCATGGCGTCACCGTCGTGGTCAGCGCGCACGACGGGAAGACCTATCTCGGTCGATGGCATGAACGGGGACCGCGCGGTGTGGTGATGCACGATGTCGCAATCCACGATCCGGCGACAGCGTCGGCGCCAATCGACGCATGGCTCGCGAAGCAGGACAAGTTCGGCGTTGCGGTGACGGAACGTTTCATGATCGTCCCCGACGCCGCGGTCGCTGCTGTGCGCGTGTTCAATTCGAAACTGTAGCTTTCCTGTCGCGTACGCTGTCGCGCACTATTTCGAGTGCAGGCGCGACAGCAGAAGTCCGTGACCAGTTGCGCGAACAGTTCTCCTCCATGCAAGGAGTGCCTTGATGGCCACCGCTGCGGTGCGCGTCGATCATGTGACCAAGCGATTCTCAGGTCACACCGCCGTCCGGAATCTCTCGTTCGACGTCCCGACGGGGGGAATCTTCGGCCTGCTCGGTCCGAATGGGGCTGGCAAATCGACGACGATCAGGATGATGATGGACATCATCGAACCGGATGAGGGGAAGATCACCGTGCTGGGATCGACCAGCTCGTCGCGTGACCTCTCGGCACACGTCGGCTACCTCCCTGAAGAGCGAGGCCTGTACAAGGACATGCGGGTCCAGGAGCACCTCGCCTTTCTCGCCGAGGTGAAGGGGGTCCGTCGATCGGACGCCATGAGATTGGCTGCCAAGTGGTTGAATCGTCTGGGGTTGGGTGATTGGTCGATGAAGAAGGTCGAGGATCTTTCCAAGGGGATGCAGCAGAAGGTGCAGTTCGCCGGGACGCTGATCCACGATCCTGACCTGGTCATCCTCGACGAACCGTTTTCGGGGCTCGATCCGGTCAACCTGCAGGTCATGAAGGACATCGTGGTCGAGTTCGCCCGCGGCGGAAAGACGGTGATTTTCTCGACCCACATCATGGAGCAGGCCGAGCGGATGTGTGAGCGGATCGTGATCATCGCCCGCGGCGAGAAGGTGGTCGATGGCGCGGTGAGCGAGGTCAAGGCGGGCTTCGGCTTCCGCAACGTTGCCCTGCGTTATTCGTCGGACGCCGCGAAGGCGGTTCCGGTGCTCGCCGACCGGAGTCTCGTCGCGCGGGCCGACGAGTATGGCAATGCGGCCGAGGTCGAGCTGGCGCCGGGCACCGATCCGCAGCGCCTCCTGCACGCACTGGTGCAAAGCGGTGTCGGACTGGGGCGATTTGAGGTCGTCGAACCGTCGCTCGAGGCGATCTTCATCGCCAAAGTCGGCGATGGTGCCGCCGTGGTCCCGGCCAGGGCGGAGGCCGCATGAACAAGCTTTTCGCCGTCATTCGCCGCGAATTCATCGCGCGGGTGCGAACCAAGGCGTTCATGATTTCCACGGTGATCCTCCCGGTCTTCATCGTCGCGATCACGATTGTGCCCGCGCTGATGATGCGGGGATCGAGTCGCACCATGCATATCGCGATCGCCGACGGAACGACCGACAGCGTCGGCAACGTCGTGGCGGCCGATCTCAAGGCGATCACGATCACGCCGGGTGACGAACCGATGCCGGCGTACACCGTCGATCTTTATCACGGAGCTGGTCACATCGACGCCCTCCGGGATTCGCTGGTGTCGCGGACGGCGCGAGACCGCGCCATCGATCCTGCGACGTTCGACGGTGTGCTCGTCATCACCGACGCGACGACGGCGACGGGGAAGGCGGACTATCTCGGCGCCAATACCAGTTCGATCGATGCGATGAACCAGCTCGAGTCGACGCTGTCACACGTGCTGATGACGCGCCGCCTGGAGCGATCGGGGGTCGATCCGAAGCTCGTTGCCGGCGCAATGACCCGCGCAGATCTCTCGACAACGAAGGTGTCGGACGGGAAAGCCACCGGCCAGAGCGGTGCGGAATCGTTCGCGATCGCGTACTTCATGGGGTTCCTCCTGTACTTCGTTGTCACGATCTATGGCCAGCAGACGTTGACGTCGGTGATCGAAGAGAAGAGTTCGCGGATCATGGAGGTGCTGGCGTCTTCGCTGCGACCGTTCCAGATGCTCCTCGGCAAGGTGATTGGCGTGGGGTCGGTGGGGCTGTTCCAGATGACGATCTGGGCGGCGACCTTTTTTTTCGTGTCACGCGATCGCGCTCAGCTCGCCGGTCTCTTCCACGTGAGCCCTGCGGCAATGCAGCAGTTGCCGATACCGACGATGCCGGTCGGATTGCTGGTGGTATTTCTGGTGTATTTCGTTCTCGGGTTCCTGCTGTACGGGGCGCTGTACGCTGCGATCGGCTCGATGTGCAATACGGTCAAGGATGCGCAGCAGTACATGATGCTGGTGACGATGGTGCTGGTCTTCGGATTTTTCGGCGTGTTCGCGCTGATGCGCGACCCGACCGGCAGCTTCGGGGTGACGCTATCGATCGTGCCGTTTGTTTCACAGTTCGCGATGCCGGTGCGGTGGTCGCTGGCGGCGGTGCCGGCGGTGCAACTCGTGATGTCGCTGATTTTCAGCGTGATTGCGCTGCTGGGTGTGACGTGGCTCGCAGGGCGGATCTACCGGACAGGGATCCTGATGTACGGCAAGAAGCCGACGCTGGTCGAAGTCGCGCGGTGGATCAGAGCGAAGTAGTCGCGGAGCGCAGGTGATCGGTGCGGGGGCTCCGGGGGACGGGGCCCTCGTTCGTTTGCGATCACCCGAAGGCGGTGGGCGGTTGCTGGAACGCACGGAGTGACAACCGAACGCGAGCTCGAGGCCAACTTTTCACTGGCATAAACTGCTGTAATGTATTACTGCGTACGTGGTTACTGCTTAAGATAGCGAGGTGTTGCCGGCCAGTTGCACGTGAAACAGCGCAGTAAGTCGGAGATTGCGCCAGTTCTTGGCGATCGATATGTTTTTCCGCTCGCGTCACCCGGATTCAGTGCCGATGCCTCGTACCATAGCCATTGCTAATCAGAAGGGCGGGGTGGGGAAGACCACCACCTCGGTCAATCTTGCGGCCTCGCTGGCGATCGCCGAGCGGAGGACGTTGCTGATCGATGCCGACCCGCAGGGGAACGCGACGTCGGGTGTCGGTATCGACAAACCGGCGCTGGCCAAGTCGCTCTACGACGTCCTGATCAACAAGGTCCCCGCGCTGGAAGTGGTGCGGCCAGATATCAATCTGCCATTCCTCAATGTCCTGCCGGCAACGCAAGACCTGGTTGGAGCGGAGTTGGAGCTGATCGGGCTCCCCGGCCGCGAGCTCATTCTCCGGAACGCGCTCGAACCGCTGCGGTCTGAATTCGACTACATCCTCATCGATTGTCCCCCGTCCCTGGGTCTGGTCACGCTCAACGTCCTGACCGCTGCCGATGCCGTGATCATCCCGATCCAGTGCGAGTATTACGCGCTCGAAGGGATTTCGCAGCTCCTGAACACGATTCGCCTTGTCCAGCAGAATTTCAACCAGGAGATCCAGATCGACGGGGTCCTCCTGACCATGTTCGACAACCGGCTCAATCTTTCGCGGCAAGTCGTTGGCGAAGCGAGAGAATACTTCGGCGCCAAGGTGTTCCGCACCGTGATCCCCCGAAACGTCAGGCTTGCCGAGGCGCCGTCGTTCGGCAAACCGATCCTGCTATACGACGTACAATCGGTTGGCGCCAAGAGCTATATGTCGGTCGCGCAGGAATTGATGAAACGAACTGACGCGCTCTCGAATGGACGCACACCGGAGGGGGGATGAACGAGTCGAAGCGCCTGGGCAGGGGGCTCGAAGCACTTCTTGGCCCGATGTCCCGCGAACAGGCAGAGGCATCTGGAGCCCTGCGTGATGTGGCTGTGGGCTCGATCTCTCCGAACCCCTACCAGCCCCGCCGGTCCTTTGACGAGGAAGGGCTCGCCGAACTCGCGGCATCGATCGATACCTCGGGTCTGCTCCAGCCGATCATCGTGCGCTCGGTAGGCTCCCGGTTCGAGCTGATCGCCGGCGAACGCCGCTGGCGGGCAGTTCAGCGGCTCGGATGGGCCAAAGTGCCCGCAATCGTCCGGGATTTTGACGATCGAACCGCCCTGTCGCTCGCCCTCATCGAAAATCTCCAGCGCGACGATCTCAGCGCACTCGATGCCGCTCATGGTTATCAGCGCCTCGTCAGCGATTTCCAGCTCGCCCCAGCCGAGGTGGCGAAACTGGTCGGCAAAGACAGATCAACTGTCGCTAACACATTGCGTTTATTGAAGTTACCGCTAGATGTTCAGGGCCTTCTCGAGTCTCGCAAGCTGACGGAGGGTCACGCCCGCGCGCTCCTTGCCATCACCGACATGGCGAAGGTCTCCAAGCTCGCGCACCAGGTGGTCGAACGCGGTTGGTCGGTCCGCGAGGTCGAAGCGCTGGTCCGCGGAGAATCTCCCGACCTTCGCCGGACCCGCATGATGAAGAAGCCCGCCGCGCACAAGCCTGCCACTGGCGACGCCCGCCGGGTCGAAGATGCGCTCCGACAGCATCTCGGAACCGACGTGCGATTGACGGCGAAGCGCCGAGGGCGTGGATTGGTCAGCATCTCCTACTACTCGAATGACGATCTGGCGCGGCTGCTCGAAGTCATTCTCGGGCACCCCTTTCAAGGGTGAGATGACGTGAAGCCTCGATTCTGGTTAATGGCAGTTGCTGCCGTTGCCGCGTGCGCCAGGCACGACGCATCATCGCACGCGCTCCGCGTGGCGCTCATCACCCCCGGCTCAATCGCGGATGCCGCGTGGAATGCCGGCGCATATCAGGGGCTCCTGCAGATACGCGACTCCCTCGGCGCGGCGATTTCGAATATTGAAGCGACCACACCGTCCCAGCAGGAGGAAGCGCTGCGCAGTTACGCGGCGCAGGGCTACACCATCGTCTTCGGACACGGATACGAGTTCCAGGCGCCGGCGGAGCGCGTCGCGCACGATTATCCCAATACGATCTTCGTGATCACCAGCGGCGAACGCGTCAGCGGTCGCGTCGTGCCGCTGATCTTCCGCATCCACGAGGCGACGTATCTCGCCGGGATGGTGGCCGGTGCGATGACAAAGACGGGAAGGATCGGCTTCATCGGTGGGATGGAGCTTCCGCCGATCAAGCTCGGCTACGACGGATGGCTACAGGGCGCGCGCGCCGTGAGGCCGGACGTCGAATCGCGGATCACCTATCTCAACACCTTCGACGATGCGGGCGCCGGCAAGGAAGCGGCGTTGGCGATGATCCATCTTGGCGTCGATCAGATCCATCACAACGCCGACGCCGCCGCACTCGGAGTATTCGCCGCGGCGAAGGATTCACCCGGCGTATTTGTGTATGGTGCGAACGGCGATCAGACGTCGCTCGCTCCCGAACGCGTCATCGCGTCGGCGGTCGTCGACCTTCCCCGGGCGCTGATGCTGGTTGGACGGGAGGTGCGGTCGGGTCACTTCACGCCGCACGCAGAGAGTTTCGGACTCAAGAGCGGCGTGATTCGACTCGCGGTCAATCCGGCACTGGCCGGGTCGTGGCCCGCCGGTCTCAAGGATCGCGTCGCTGCCGCGAGTGATTCAATCATGGCCGGGACACTGCACGTCGCCGGTCAGACAGTACCATGACGGCAGCCACGCTCGGTGATGTAGCGGCCTATCTCGATGAGTACCTCGCGATCGATCGAATTCCGGATCATGAGACGGCGCTGAACGGTCTGCAGCTCGAAAACAGCGGCGTCGTGACCGGCTTTGTCGCCGCAGTTGACGCATCACAACAGACGATCAACCGCGTGGTCGCGGAGTGCGCTCCCGGCACGATGCTGGTGGTGCATCACGGACTCTTCTGGGACGGCAATCAACCGGTGCGGGGCCGCCGGTATCGCAAGCTTCGGACGCTGATCGATCACGATGTCGCTGTATACGCCGCGCACATTCCGCTCGACGTGCATTCCGTGGTCGGCAACAACGCCGTGCTCGCTCGCGAGCTGGGAATCACGGATCCGACGCCATTCGACGTGTACCGTGGCGTACCATTCGGCGCTGCGGGTACGCTTGTCATGACACGTGACGCACTGGTCGAGCGCCTCGAACAGCTGCTGCACACGCCGGTCCAGCTCGTCCCGGGAGGACCGGAGACAACCTCGCACGTAGGCGTGATAACCGGCGCCGCCGGTGATCGCGTGCCGGCGGCGCACCATGCCGGGCTTGACACATACATCACCGGCGAAGGCGCCCATCACACCGTGTTTGACGCACTCGAGCTCGGCGTCAATCTGATCTACGCCGGGCACTATGCCACCGAGACCGTGGGCGTCCAGGCGCTCGCCCGGCAACTGGCGGAGCGCTACCGGTTGCCGTGGGTGTTTCACGACCATCCGACCGGGCGATGACCGGGTGACTCCGCGCCCGCCGGGTCGCGGCCGATGAACCTCGCCCTTCGCCACATCTCCAAACGGTTCGGCGGCACGACGGCACTCGACGATGTCTCGCTGGCGGTGCGCGGCGGCGAGATTCACGCGCTCCTCGGCGAGAATGGTGCGGGGAAGACCACGTTGGTGCGGATCGCCTACGGCGCGCTGCGGGCCGATAGCGGCACGCTGGCGATTGACGATGGGAATGGTCCCTCCTTCACAACGGCAGGATTTCCTTCACCACGTGATGCGCGCGCTGCCGGGGTCGGGATGGTGCATCAGCACTTTACCTCGATCGATGCTCTGAGCGTCGCCGAGAACATTGCACTCACCGGCGGATGGCACGAGACGCAGCGAGCGGCGGAGCGGCGCGCCGCGGCGTTGATCGCGACGATCGGATTGCCGCTTCCCGAGCGGGTCCGAGCCGATACGCTCTCGGTGCAAATGCGGCAGCGTCTGGAGATCGTCAAGGCGCTCGCGGGCGATGCACGTGTCCTGCTGCTCGATGAACCGACCGCGGTCCTCGCCCCGCGCGAGGTCGGGGAGTTTCTCCGATTCCTTCGCCAGCTGGCGGCTCGCGGTACGGCGATCGTGCTGATCACGCACAAGCTTGATGAGGTCTTCGAAGTGGCCGACCGCGTCTCGGTCCTTCGGCGCGGCACGATGGTCTTGAGCGGTGAGATCGGCAGCCAGACGCCGCGATCACTCGCGACCGCCATGATCGGCGGCGACCTGCCGCCCCCGGCAGCGACGGCGGCGATCGAGGGGCCGATCGCAGTGCAAGCGGCAGCCCTACGCCTGCGACGCCCCCGTTCGGCAACGGTGTGGGGGAGCGATGCCGTCTCGTTCCAGATCCGTGAAGGCGAAGTCGTCGGTGTCGCCGCCATCGAGGGGAACGGACAGCGCGAGCTGTTGCGAGCAATTGCCGGCGTCGATCGATCGACGATCGTCACAGGAAAGCTCGAGGTGCGCGGTCCGATCGCGTTCATCCCGGAGGATCGCAACATCGAGGGGCTGATCCCCGATTTTACGCTGGCCGAGAACTACCTCCTTGGTACGCTGGACATGTCACCCGAATGGATCCACTGGAGTGCAGTCCGCGCCGGTGCCAATGCCGTCGTGACGGCGTTCGACGTTCGCGGCGGCGGCGCGGACGTGCAGGCGGCGGCGCTCTCCGGTGGCAACCAGCAGCGCTTCATGATGGGTCGAGCGCTGGCGCGTCGGCCGCGCGTGCTGGTGGCCGAAGATCCCACCCGCGGGCTCGATCTCGGCGCGGCGCACGCAATTCACGCCCGACTCCGCGACGCTGCCGTGCACGGCGCCGCGGTCATCGTGCATTCCTCCGACGTCGATGAGGTGCTGCTCCTGGCGCACCGCATCCTGGTCGTGGCGCGCGGCGAGGTGTGCGAATTCCCGTCGGGGACTTCTCGGGCTGTGATCGGCGACGCGATGCTCGCACTGGATCGCGTGGCGTGACGGCAACTCGTGCGATCGACACGATCGGTCGCGATGTGGGCCACGCGCTGGGGGCGTTCGCCCTGGGAGTGGTACTCCTCGCCGGATTTCTCTGGGCGGCGGGATTCGACATCAGCGGCGCGCTCACGGCGCTCTGGCAGGGTGCGTTCGGGTCATGGTATGCGCTGACATCGACGACGCTGGTGCATGCGACGCCTCTGCTGCTTCTCGGTCTCGCCTTCACGGTCGGCGCTCGCGCCGGCGCGCTGAACATCGGGATGGAGGGCCAGTTCGCCGCGGGAGCGGTTGCCGCGGTCGCCGTGGGTGTTCATGCCGGCACGCTGCCGGCGATCGTCGCGATTCCACTGGTACTGGGAGCGGGGCTCATTGCCGGTGCAGCGTGGATCGCCGTTCCAGTGATTCTTCGCGCCAGGTTCGAGATCACCGAAGTGATCTCGACGCTGTTGCTCAACTTCGTCGCCACGGCTGCGGTCAGTTACGCGGTCACCGGGCCACTGCAGGAACCATCTCGCATCTATCCGCAAAGTGCACCCATTGCACGCGCGGCGCGCCTTCCACACTTCGGCGCCGGGAGCCGACTCCACGCCGGCTTCCCGATCGCGCTGCTCATCGCCGCGCTGCTGATGATCGTATTCCACCGCACGCGCTGGGGGTTCCGGTTGCGCGCAGTCGGATCGGGCGCGCGGGCCGCCGAGATCGCCGGAGGGATTGCAACTACACGAGTGGTGGCCATGGCGCTCCTCTGGTCCGGAGCGATCGCCGGCCTCGGCGGTGCCGTCGAGGTGAGTGGTGTGTCGTATGCCCTCTTTCAGAATCTTTCGCCGGGCTACGGTTTCACCGCGATTGCCGTTGCCCTCCTCGGCCGGATGCGTCCGGCGCTGGTCGTGGTCGCCGCGATCATGTTCGGTGCACTGGAGGCAGGATCGGGAGCAATGCAGCGGGACGCCGCGATTCCCGCGGTCGGCATCCAGGTCGTGGAAGGTGTGGTCATCGTCGCCGCATTGATCGTGGCCTGGCGGCGGCCGCGATGACGGCGTCGCTGATCGTCGCTTTCGGGACAGCGTCGGTCCGGGTCACTACACCGCTGCTCCTCGCTGCGATCGGTGAGGGGATCGCCGAGCGGAGCGGGGTGATCAATCTTGGCATCGAGGGGGGCATGCTGGCCGGCGCGTTCGCTGCCGCGGTGGTCGCCACGCACGACGGCACCACCGCCGGTGTCGCGGCGGGGGCGTTCGCCGGGATCCTGGTCGCCTTTGCGTTCGGTGCGATCGCGATCTGGGGACGAACCGACCAGATCATCAGCGGGATGGCGGTCACGCTCGCGGCGACCGGACTGACTGGACTGCTCGCGCGACGCGTATGGGGGGTGGCCGGTGCCGGGTTGTCGATTCCGACGATGCATCTGGCGGCGATTCCCGGGCTCGCGTCGATTCCGATCCTCGGACCAGTGTTCTTCGACCAGCCGGCAATCACCTATGTGGCGTATCTGATGATTCCGATCGCGGCGTGGCTCCTCTTCCGGACCCGGTTCGGTCTCGAGATCAGGGCGAGCGGCGAGGGTCCCACGGCAGCGGCCGCGTGCGGAGTGGCGGTAACACGGGTGCGGATCAGTGCCGTGGTACTGGGCGGACTCTGCTCCGGCGTGGCCGGTGCATCGCTGGTGCTCGCGCAAGTCGGGGCGTTCAGTGAGCAGATGACCGCCGGGCGCGGCTTCATCGCCATCGCGATCGTGGCGCTGGGGCGCTGGAATCCCTGGGGCATTGCCGCGTCGGCGCTGGTCTTTGGCGCGGCGACAGAGAGCCAATTCCTCTTCCAGGCCGCGGGGACGACGATCCCATACCAGCTCTTCCTCGTCCTCCCGTATCTTCTGGCACTTGCTGTGATGGCGCTGGCGACCAGACGACACCGGGGACCCGCAGGACTTGCCCAGACCTTCTGACACGATTCGTGCGCTGGCGATCGCGACCGCCGCGGGCGTGGCCACGGCCTGCGGACAGCCGGCGCGCGAGCTCGCTCCGATCCGCCTCGTTCCGCTGATCACGCTTGGCGCCGACAGCGGTGCCGGTGCGATGATCACCGTACCGAACGTGAGCGCCGATCATTCCGGCGGGTTTCGCATCGTGATTCCTTCCGCCAGCGCGGTGTCCGCCGCGCCGATGGTCTACGATGATTCGGGTCGCTATCACGGAGGACTCGCGGCCGGCAGCGGCGACCAGCAGTTCGAGACGCCGCTGTTCACCCGAATCGGGCCGGGAGACTCGATCTGGATCTTCGACGCAAGCCAGCGCGCGTTTGTCTTCGATCCCGATCGGCGATTCGTCCGGTCGATTGCGCTGCCGGCCAGCCCATGGGATGCCGCCATCCTGTCCAACGGCAACATCCTGATCGCGCCGGCGAACACCGACCATCCCTTGCCGCTGCTTCTGGTGACAAGCACCGGTGCCCCCCTGCGCCAGATCGGCGCGGCCGATTCGACAATTGTGCCGGCACCCCGATGGCTGGTCGTCGACCGTGATGGGACGTTCTGGACGATGCCGACGCAATTCCGCTGGCGCCTCGAGCACTGGGATTCGAACGGCAAATCTCTCGGCGTCCTCGAACGTCACCCGTCGTGGTTCCAGCGGTACAACCGTGTCCTGCCGGTCTCTGCCACCCAGCCGCCGCAGGGATCGATTCTCGGCGCATGGCTCGACGCGACGGGGCGATTCTGGATCATGGGATCCGCGGCGGACCCGCAATGGCGCAAGGGAATCGGCTCGTCTTCGCGCGGCCAGCACGGCGGCGTCATCACCGAGCCGGACAAGGTGTTCGATACGATGATCGAAGCGATCGACCCGCACTCCCGGCAGATGATCGCCACCACGCGCCTTGACCAGGCGTACCAATCCGTCGCCGAACCCGGCGTGATCATCCGGACTGGTGACGCACCGGGAGGGTGGAAGGAGGCTATCCTGTCGCGCGTGATCCTGGACGGAAAGGAACCGTGATGTGGCAGCCATATGAGCATCGCAGCCAGCCGGTCATCTCGATGCGGCTCTTTCTCGGTCGGGTTGGCCGACATTTCCTCCTGGCGCTCGCGATCGTCATCGTTTCGCTGATCGTGGGAACCATGGGTTACCGGGTGTTTGCCCGGTTCGAATGGATCGACTCATTCCTGAACGCGGCGATGCTTCTGGGCGGGATGGGCCCGATCGGGGAGATCCCCACGACGTCGGGGAAGCTCTTCGCCGGGATCTATGCGCTCTACGCCGGGCTGGTCCTGATCGCAGCTTCCGGGGTGTTGCTCGCGCCGGTCCTGCACCGGCTGCTGCACCGTCTGCATGTCGAGGGCGGAGGAACTCCCGGCTAGGCGCGCTGGCATCCGCAGGCGGGGGTGGTGAACTTGCAGTTGACCTGTGAGAGGAATTGCCATGGATCGCCGCGACTTCGTGAAAACCACCGGTGCCGTTGCCGCATCGATGCTCCCGATCGGCCGGATCGCCGGCGCGCGTGACCGAATCGATCGCATCGGCCTCCAGCTCTACACGGTTCGCGACCAGATGAAGAACAGTGTGGAGCGCACCTTGTCGTCGGTTGCCGCGATCGGCTTCAAGGAGGTTGAATTCGCCGGCTATTTCGACCGACCGCCGCGAGCCATCAAGCAGCTGCTCGACGACAACGGGATGACGTCGCCATCGGCGCACATCGGCCTCGCCGCGCTTCGCGGACCGTGGAATCGCACCCTCAGCGATGCGGCCGAGATCGAGCACAAATGGCTGGTGATCGCGTCGCTCGAGGATGCGGATCAGAATTCGGTGGACGCGATCAAGCGGACCGCCGACCTGATTCACAAGGCGGCCGACGACGCCAAGTTCTACAAGATCAAGCTTGCCTACCACAACCACGACACCGAGTTCGCGAACGTGGGTGGCCGGCCGATGTTCGACCAGCTGCTCGAATTGACCAAGCCCGACGAACTCCAGGTGGAAATGGATCTCTACTGGATCACCAAGGCAGGCGCGGACCCCCTCGCCTATTTCGCGAAATGGCCGGGACGCTTTCCGATGGTCCACGTCAAGGACGCTGGTCCTGCGCCATCGTATCAGATGGAGGACGTCGGCAAGGGTACCATCAATTGGGCAAAGATTTTCTCGCACCACAAGGAGGCCGGGATCAAGCACTATTTCGTCGAACACGACGATGCGCGTGACCCGCTCGCCAGTGCGAAGGCTTCCTACCAATACCTCAAGAAACTCGACTTCTAGGGCTTCCCCGCAGGGATCTTGTGGGCGGTAAGCCAGCGCTGTCCCATCATCTCGTGATTGCGCAGGATGGGAATCAGCTTCTGGATGAAGGCGCGCAGCTGCGGGTTTGACGCGGCGGGGAGGTACGTCCCCGACACCTGCGCAATTGCCGCCTTGTGGCCCGCAACCATCGCCAGCACGAAGGTCCGGTCGAACGCGACACCCGACAACGCGTTGAGCTTGGTCATCAGGTCGCGATGCGCCGACGCGTTGATGGTATCGACCACCGGTGTAATTCCGAGCCGCGTCGCCAGCGCCGTCGCTTCCTGCCGCGACCGTTCATGATCCCGCACCAACTGGTCGGCGTAGTCCTTCACTTCCTGCGCAGACGCCTTGCTCGATGCGAGCTTGGCCGTCTCGATCTCGTTGGCGTCGGTCGCGGCGAGCGCGCCAAGGATCGTCGCGTCCGATGGCGGAAGGACGCTGACCGGAGTGGGACGCTTGGCCGGCAGCAGGACGGTTCCGATCAGGATCATCAGCGTTCTGGTCAACATGACATACCTCTCTGAGGTGTCATCCCCGGCAGCGGAGACGACGGCTGGACGTCAGGCGGTACAATCGTTTCATCAATGGCACTTGCCGCCGCTCGGATCCCAGACGCGACCGCCCACTTCGATGAACGCGGCGCGCCACTCTTCCTTGCCGAGGGTGAGCTTGAGAACACCGTAATGGCCCTCGATCCGCACGATGCTGTTGGGCGCCGGCGTCGACCGGAATCCGCGCAGGTCACCACCGCCGGTGCCAACGACCATCTCGGTGATGCCGCGCACCGAGTCGAGAACGCCTGCAGGCGTCTGCGGCCTGAAGCGTTCGTAGTCGTGATCGTGTCCGCTCAGGATGAGGTCGGCGTTGCCATCGTAGAGGATCTGCCAGAGGGGCTGCAGCGACACATCGCTGCCGTGCCATCCCGTGGAGAATCGCGGATTGTGCCAGTACGCCATGGTGCAAAGCTTCTTGTTCGATTGCAGGTCCTGTTTGAGCCAATCCAACTGCGCCTGCCTGTCCTGGGCGGAGAACGCAGGGTCGACCGCGATCTCGCTGTTGAGCGAGATGATGTGCCAGTCGCCCACGTTGTAGCTGTAGTATCCCTTCTTCGACGACCCGGCCTTGGAGCCGAAATACTGGAGGTATGGTGTCGCACCCTGGGTGTTGTATTCGTGATTGCCCGGAGAAGGATGGAGCACTTTCATGATCCGCCGCGCGGAATCGCCCCAGGTGGGTCCCCAACAGACCGAGTAGTCCGTCGCCGATCCACTGGGGTACGCGTTGTCACCGAGGGTGAACGCGGCATCGTTCACCTTCGCGGCGCTGTCGGCCTGGAGCAGCGAGTCCATCAGTTGCGCGGTCTGCGACGCCGCCTTGGTGCCGCAGACGGCAATGTCTCCCACGCCGACCAGGACGGATGCTCCGGTCAATGCCACCAGCTTCGGTGGCGCATCCGCGGTTGGCGGCGTGACTTGCACCGGGATCTTGCACGAAAAGCTCAGCAGCGGCAGCACCGCCAGCACGACATAGCTTCGTCGCATCCTCCCTCTCCCCCTCTCCAGTCGATCGCTCCGCCGGCGGATCATTGGCGCGACCCGATCGGCATCCCCAGAGAGACGCTTATCTCGGCGGGGCGGCCGACATCGTTCGCCTGGACGACCCTGATATCCGCCGAGATCGTGTGAAACGCGATCCAGAAACCACCACCAAAGGCATTGTGCCACCCATCCGGTGACGAACCATCGACGTAGACCCGCCCAACATCGACAGCGCCGAGCAAACCGAGATCGAGCGGCACCAACACCGTGAGGTGCGCCACCGGGATGCGCAGTTCGGCGGTGCCGTAGATCGCCGCATCGCCGGCATACCGATCACGATCGATCGTCCGGATCGACGACGATCCGCCGATGAACGCGGCCTCCTGGAACGGAAAATCCCCCCACAGCTTCCTTGCGCCGCCGCGAAGGACGACGTGCGGGTGCGTGGCGATCGGTAGCGTGTAGTACTGAGCCACGGCGACGTGAGCCTCTTCGAACGCGCTCCGGAGATCCCACACGGCTGGGTAGTAGCTCCCGCCCAGGTCGAAGAGCGTGCCATAGAAGGGGTGCGTCGCGAACTCGCGTCCGTCGTGGTGCAGCGTGAGTTGCAGGCCGGCCTCGCCAAAGCCCCCGGTTGAGCCGAAGCCGTACGGACGCGCCGCCGACACGAAATGCCCGGGGACGTTGTCGGTCTGGAAGTAGTCGACCACCGGACCGAACGAGAGGTCACTCTTCTTCGCCAGGCCGAGCGAGATCGCCGGCTGCAGAAGCCACTGGCGCTGATGCACGTCGAAGTAGTCAGTCGCCGACTGGGGCGTCGAATTGCCGAGGCCGTGGAATTCGACGACTTCGATCTGCGACATCCTGCCGAGCATGGTGACATGCAGCGGCGACTGCGCGAAGCGGTCATCTGCGGTGAAGGTGACGCGCGACCGGTGCAGATGGGTGGAGTATTCGCCAATCAGCGAGTACATGCTCGAATACGGATAGTCGCCGAACCCATAGCTGTAGTGCGCGACGCCGAGCCCCGGCATGATGCCGTAGTCGTGATTGACCGTCATCTCGGCGGCCGGTCCGAAGCGCGTACCGTAATCCGGAACCGGCGAAATCAGGGTGCCGAACCGGTGCAGCATCGGGCGGCGAGAAAAGAGCGTATCCGGACCGTACGAGACATTCGACACGGTGCCGACGTCGTAGAGGTGGGCAGAGCGACGGTCATCGCCCACGCGCGACGAATCGATGATGACGTTGGATCCGTTGCCGCCGATCACCCGCACGGGAATGCTCGACTTCACCGCTCCGGTGACGATGGCAGTGTCGTCACCGCCATGCAGGTAGATGCGGATCTCGCGAGTCTCACCGGCGTTGAAGCGGCGATCGAAATACTCCGCGCCACGACTGTCGGTGAGCACGACATCGACGGAGTGATCGTCGATGCGGCGCACCGTCGCGCGGTCGGCCGCGTCGGTTGCGTGAATGTCCACCACCGGCGCCAGTTCGGCGTAGAACTTGTCTGCGATGACGCGCAACGAGTCGCGGCGACGCTCGAGATCGCCTGCGAGGTCGCGGTCATCATGCTGATAGTCAGCCGGCATCGCGTGCGCCGCGACAATGATCGCCGAATCGGTGATCGCCTCCTTCAGCGCGTCCGCGATCGAGTCGTACGTCGCCTTGCTGACACCTGCCAGGAGTCGTCGATCGAATTGCCGGGAGTTGTAGACGAGCTTACCAATCGCGGGATACGAGGCATCGAATTTCGTCATCGTCGGTTGACTGCCGCGGATGAGCCAGGCGAAGAGTCCGCTCGACGAGACCAGCGCATGGTCCCGGTCGCGAGGGATCGGTTCCCACTCATCGGTCGGACCGCTGGCCAGCAGCGCCCATTTCCACTGACCCTGATGCCGATCCCAGTCGCCGAGGAGCATGTCGACGAGCCTCGCGCGAAGAAACGCGCGCGCATCGACCTGGTTGGAAGGGTCGTCGTCGATCAGCTTGAGGAGTGAGTCGCTGTCGATGATCCGCTTCGCGTTTGCGAAGCCGGGGACGTCATCATTCGGCGTGGTCGGATATTCCTCGATCGTGCCAAGAAGTCCCGCGTACTTCTTGCGATACTTGCCGAGGAGCGGATCATCGGGCATCACGACGAACGTCGGCGTCACGTGCAGCACGCCGGCCGCATCGAGAATCGGCGCCGCGACCTGTGCCGCCGCGGGATTGCTGTTGCTGATCATGTCGTGACCGATGTGATCGACGATACTCCCCTTCCACATCGGTGGCACCGCCACCCCGAACTTGTCGACCGACCGGAAGACGTATTCCGTCCGATCGGGCGTGACGAACCGCAGCGACCGTGTCTGGACTCCACCGCCTTCCTTGAGCGGCCGGAGTCCCCCGGCATATGTCTGGAGGTCGAGTACCGGAACGCGAACCGGCGCGGTCCAGAGATCACGGTATGCGCCGCCAAGGAAGAAGCGATGTAGGGCACCGGCCTGATAGTGTGCGCCGGCGGCCACCGTGACGCTGTCGGTACGCATGGCTGTGCCCGGGTTCGATCCAGGATGCTGCGCCTGCGCCGACGGCATCGTCGCCGTCACCAGCGCTGCTGTGACGATCACGCGGCGCAATCGCGACGCCATCAGCGTCATTTCTCCGCCCGATTGGCGTGCTGCGCCGCGTCGCTGATCTCGAGATCCGCTGACACGATCGAGTCGCCGGCGCTGTGTCGAATCGCCGTGAGGATGCTGTCACGCGAGACGCTCCGCCGCACTCGCAGCAGGTAGTAGAGCTCGGATGGTTTCCCTTCGTTGGTGACGACCTGGTCCAGCTTCCAGCGGCGGGCAAGGCCGTCGAGCACCGATTCAATCCGGTTCTGTGCCAGGGTGAGGGAATCGGAGCTGACCGAGAGGATGGCGTTGAATCGCGGCTTCTTGGGGACCTGGCCCAGGATCTTGTGGACGCGGTTGAACCGTTTCGCGAGCACCGCCGCTTCGCCGGGCGAGAGTGCCAGCACGAGGTCACGGTCGGGAACGGCAGCATCGTTCGATGCCTTGTCGGCCAGTTCCCCGAGCGGTTCGGCCCACTGTGATGCCGCAGTTGGCTCCAGCGCGTTGCGGCCGAAGTCGTACCGCCAGATCAGCAGCGCCACGAAATTGAACATCACCGAGAGCACGGTCGCCACGGTGAGCGATTGTACGCCGGCGGCCACGCCGACACCGATGGCGAGGAAGATGTACGCCGTATCGCGCACGTCGCGCATCGTGGTGCGGAAACGCAACCCGGCCACGATCCCGGCGAGGGAGAACGCCAGTGCGAGCGATGTGCGCACCACGAGGACGATTCCCGCCACGACGATCGGGAGCACGATCAGCGTCTGCGCCACCCCCTGATTGAAATCCCGGAGGCGGCGCACCGACATGAAGACCCACGTCACCGGCAACATCAGCAGGAGCGTGCTCACCATGATCAGGACCGTGGTCAGGGCGAGGTCCAGCCGTGATCCGACGCTGATCTCGGGGATGGCATCCTTGGCACCCTTGATCACATCCTGCAGCGACTGGGTGTCGGCCACCGCCTGCACATGCTCACCTGCGAACAGCCGATCAAAGAACGGGAAGAAATGGATCAGAACCCCGACAACCACTGCCAGCACGGCGTAATACGCCAGCAACCGGCGAACCGGGCGGTCGGATCCAAGCGTGAAGACGTCGATCAGCCGTTTGAAAATCTCCATTGGTCACCCTTTCTCATGTGCGGGGTGACGCCCCTCCCGCGTCGGCAGACACCGACGTCCCGTGATGGTGAACCAGCCGGAAAAACAACGATGCAGGCGGAGGGAAGGACTTTCCCTCCACCTGCATCAGCGGATTACCGTAGGCGCGATTTACGCCGGCATCTTGGCGAGCAGTGATTCGGCGGCCTTCTGGTGCTGCACAAACACCGGCGAGACACTCACCACGAGCTGCTTGAGCTCGGCGTTCTGGATGGCCGGGAGCAGGGTGGTCGTGACGGCCGCGATCACCGCCTTGTGGTAGGCGATCTCGTTCTCGAGGAAGGCGCGATCAAACGCCTTGCCGGAGAGCGAATTGAGGCGCTTCATCGCGGCGACATGGTCCGGCGCGAGGGGATTCTGCTTCGGCGGGGTTGGCGTGACGCCGAGCTTCTTGGCGAGATCGCGCCCCTTCTGGCGTGCGTCGGTGTGAGCCATCACCAGCATCGCGGCGAAGTCACGGATCTCCTTGGTCGTCGCCTTGCGTTCGGCGAGGTGCGAGGCCTCGATGTCGTAGGTGTTGGCGGCGTCGTAGATGGCGACGATGGTCGGGTCATTGAGACCCTGGAGGCGAACGGCGGTGGCGTCGGTCGGGGCCGTCGCGATTCGTGGCGCAGCACTTGGCGCGATCACGGTGACGAGGGCGGTCAGGATGGCGACAAACATGGATCCTCCGGAAAGGGTTGGCGGTGGCGGCGGCGATGGACCGCGGCCAAGCGGGGACGAACATCGCCTGTTTTTCTAATAAGTCAAGTAGTTATTGTAGATATTGTGTTCCATCGGTCCCCCGGTTTGATTTCCTCCTGCGATGCCCTCTTCACGCCGCCCAGATCCTGCCCCGTCCCGGTCGACCCGTGACCGGATTCTTCACCGGCTCCGCCTTCAGGCGATGACGGTTGATGAATTGGCGGAGCACGTCGGGTTGACCCCCAACGCGGTTCGATCGCAATTGGCGGCACTCGTCGGCGACGGATTGGTGCGGGACGCCGGGGTGCGTCACGATGGCCAACCGGGCCAACCGGCGCGTCTCTTCGCGGCGACGGCTGAGGCCGAGGCAGGGCTCTCTACCGCATACGCCCCCGCACTGGCGGCGATCAGCCGGACGGTTGCGAGGCGGATGCCGGCCGCGCGGCAGGTGGAATTCTTCAGAACGGCGGGGGAGGAGCTCGCGACCCGAGTCGCCGTTCCACTGTCGCGGGATCCCGGTGAGGCTGCCCAGCACCTGCTGGAACAGCTGGGCGCTGCCGTCTCCCGGCGCCAAAACGGGGGAGTCGCTGTCGTGGAGGGGACGGCATGTCCGCTCGCCGACGCGGTGCGCGAATGCGCTGCCACGTGCGAGCTCGTGCGGGTGCTCCTCGCCGATCGCGTCGGCGTGCCTGTCGCGATGCACTGCGATCACGGCGAATCGCCGCGCTGCCGCTTCGAGGTTGGCTGAACCAGCGTCACGCCGGGCGCTGGACCCGCGCTTCACGGCACCCACAGATCCACGTACCTTTGCATTGCACGCCGCCGATCGTGCCGGCGCGCGGATCGATCCTCCTTCCTCACCAACGCAATCCGGACGTGTGATGGCACTTCAACTTCGACGCGACGTCTACGATGTCTGCATCGTCGGATCGGGCGCGGGCGGCGGCATGGCGGCGTACGAGCTGACTCGCGCCGGTGCCAACGTCGTCCTCCTCGAAGCCGGCGGCCCCTGGGACAATACCACCGATTCAGACATGCTGGTGGCGCCATGGGAAACGCCGCGACGCGGGCGCGGTACGGCCGAGCGTCCATTCGGAGAACACGACGCATGCATCGGTGGCTGGAACGTTCCGGGAGAACCATTCACGACCGCGCCCGGCACGCAGTTCGCCTGGTGGCGCGCGCGCATGGTCGGTGGCCGGACCAATCACTGGGGCCGGATCTCGCTCCGTTTCGGCCCCGACGACTTCAGACACAAGACGCTCGACGGTCTCGGCTTCGACTGGCCGATCACGTATGACGACATTGCGCCCTACTACGACGAGATCGATCGGCTGATCGGGATCTTCGGAAGCCGCGAAGGACTCCACAATCACCCCGACGGAGACTTTCTTCCGGCGCCGACGCCACGCTGCTGGGAAGCGCTGGTGAAGAAGGCAGCCGACGCGCAGCACGTGACGTGCATCCCATCGCGGCTGTCGATCCTGACGCGGCCGCTCAATGGCCGGCCGGCGTGCCACTATTGCTCGCAGTGCAACCGCGGCTGCCGCGTCAACGCCAACTTCACCTCGACCAACGTCCTGCTGCAGCCGGCGATGCGCACCGGCAAGCTCAAGCTGATCGCCAACGCGATGGCGCGCGAAGTGAGCATCGGGGCGAATGGACTTGCGGACGGGGTGATCTACGTCGACAAGAACAGCCGCACCGAATCGAGGGTCGACGCCCGGATCGTGGTCCTCGCGGCGAGCGCCTGCGAAACAGCGCGGCTGCTCCTCAATTCGAATTCCTCGTCGCACTTCCCGCACGGCCTCGCCAACGCGAGCGGCGTGGTCGGCAAGTACATCACCGATACGGTGGGAAGCGACGTCGGCGGCTACGTCCCGGCGCTCGACAACCAGCCGCGCCACAATTGCGACGGCGTTGGTGGCGGTCACCTCTACATGCCGTGGTGGCTCGACAACAAGAAACTCGATTTCCCGCGCGGCTATCACATCGAGATCTGGGGCGGGATGGGGATGCCGAGCTACGGATTCATGGGGAACATCGAGGACTATCCCGGGGACGGCGGCTATGGTGCTTCGCTCAAGGCCGGCTATCGAAAATACTGGGGATCGACGATCGGCTTCTCCGGTCGCGGCGAGATGATCCCCAACGAGGACTCCTACTGCGAAATCGACCCGCGCATGGTCGATCAGTGGGGGATCCCGGTGCTCCGTTTTCACTGGAAGTGGAGCGATCACGAACTCAACCAGAGCCGGCACATGCAGGAAACCTTCCGCGCGCTCCTGCACGAAATGGGTGCGGAAGTCTGGTCGAAGATGCCGACGCGCGAAGAACAGTACGGAATCTCGACCGGCGGCTCGATCATTCACGAAGTGGGCGGGGCGCGGATGGGTGACTCCGCGAGCACCAGCGCGCTGAATCCGCACTGTCAGGCGTGGGATTGCAAGAATCTGTTCGTGACCGACGGCGCACCGTTCGTGACCCAGGCCGACAAGAATCCCACCTGGACGATCCTCGCCCTGTCGCTACGCACCTCACGCTACATCGCCGAGCAGCGGAAGGGAGGCGCGCTGTGACCGATCTATCCCGGCGCGAGGTGGTGGCTGCAATGGCCGCGGCTGCCGGCGCGTTCATGATTCCGAAACCGGCCGAAGCGGCCCGGGTGGCGCAGATCGTCGCGCGGGAACGTCGCCGCGGCTATGCGCCGAAGGTGTACACCCCGCACGAATGGGCGACGGTATCACTGCTGGTCGACCTCATCATCCCCAAGGACACAGTGAGCGGTGCCGCGACTGAGGCCGCTGTTCCGGAATTCATGGATACGATGCTCGATCTCGAGCCCGGAATGCGAACCGCGCATCGCGGCGGACTCGCGTGGCTCGACGACGAAAGCCATCGCCGTCACCAGCACGACTTCGTCGATCTCGCCGATGCGGAACGCCGCGAGATACTCGACGCGATCGCGTATCCGACGCGCGCCCGCCCCGAAATGGCGCGCGCGGTGGCATGGTTCAGTTCGTTCCGCGCCTTCACCGCAACCGGCTTCTTTACCTCCGAGATCGGTGTCACCGATCTCGGCTACCAGGGCAACACCGTCGTCCCGGAATGGACCGGTTGTCCGGCAGAGAACTATTCCCGGCTCGGCGTCTCGAAGCCGTCGTAGGGCGTCTGTCTCCAGATCGGATGATCATGAAGCGACTCGGTGTGGGTTTCATCGGTTCGGGATTCAATACGCGTTTCCATATCCAGGGGTGGACCGGCGTTCGCGACGCTGATGTACTCGGCGTCTGGAGCCCCAACGGGCGCAACGCAGCAAGTGCCGCTCGCCTCGCCCGCGAAACCGGGGTGGGCGACGCGAAGGCGTTTCGCAGCATCACCGACATGGTCGCCGATCCTTCGATCGACGCGATCTGGCTCTGCGGCCCGAATCAGGCGCGGATCGAAAACGTCGAGGAAGTCTGCGACGCGGTGATCCGCGGCAAGGGAGAGCTACGCGGGATCGCCTGCGAGAAGCCGCTGGCGCGCACCGTCGCCGAGGCAAAGAAAATCCGCGCGCTGGTGGAGCGAGCAGGGATCGCGCACGGATATCTCGAGAATCAGCTTTTCTCGCCGGGGATCGTCCGTGGACGCCAGCTGATCTGGGCGCGCGGCGCCCGCACCACCGGGCGACCATACCTTGCCCGCGCCGCCGAAGAGCATTCCGGTCCCCACAACGCCTGGTTCTGGCAAGGGGAGAAACAGGGCGGCGGCGTTCTCAACGACATGATGTGCCACTCGATCGAAGTGGTGCGCTTTCTTCTCACCGAGCCGGGGAAGCCGCGCGCGTCACTGACGCCGGTGAGCGTCGACGGGCGGATCGCGTCGCTGAAGTGGAGCCGCCCAGCCTACGCGCGCGAACTGAAAGCGCGGTTCGGCAAGGAGGTCGATTATCGGCGCCACCCGTCGGAGGATTTCGCATCGGTCACGGTGACCTACCGGACCAGCGACGGAGAGACTGCGGTCGGCGAGGCGACCACGTCGTGGAGCTTTGTCGGTCCAGGTCTCCGGCTCTCCGGCGAATTGCTCGGCCCCGAATACTCGATGACATGGAACACGCTGAACTCGGAGCTCGCCTGTTTCTTCTCGCGACAGGTGCACGGTGCAGCCGGCGAGGACCTGGTCGAAAAGCAGAACGCCGAAACCGGATTGATGCCGGTCGTTCCGGATGAAGCCGCGACGTACGGCTACGTCGCGGAGGATCGGCATTTCGTTCGGGCATTTCTCGGGCTTGAGGAACCGATGTTGACCTGGGATGACGGCGTGGAGGTGATGAAGATTCTCATGGCCGCGTACCAGAGTGCAGAACAGGGGAAGACGCTCGCGTTTCCGCCGCGCGGGCTCGACAGCTTCGTCCCGGCGGTGGCGAAAGGCACATGGCAGCCATAACCCGCCGCGGCGCGGCCGCGATCCCGAACGAACTGACCTCCACCACCTTCGAGATTCCCGGTTGCCGGGTCGTCGAATCACTCGGCATTGTGCGCGGAATCGTGGTGCGGTCGCGCTCGATCTTCGGCAACATCGGCGCGAAGATCGAGACGATTTTCGGCGGCAACATCTCCTTCTACACCACGCTCTGTGAACGCACCCGTGAGAACGCGTTCGAGCTGATGGTGGCTCATGCGCAGAACGTCGGTGCCAACGCCGTGATCGGCGTTCGGTACGATGCAACCGAAATCATGTCGGGTGTGACCGAGGTGCTCTGCTACGGTACTGCCGTCGTGGCCGAAGCGACGGACCCGGGATAAGCGATCGAGGCCGCCGATGCGCACGAAGGATGGCGTTCCGTGTTTCATCTATCCGGTATTCCGTGCCGACGACGTCCTGTCGTCGTTCTTCGGCGCGGTGAGCTTGACGGCGGCGTTTTATGTCGCCAACAAGGTCGGTGCAAGCCTGCGCGAGAATGTGGTTGACTTCGTCGCAACGTTCATCGCCGGTGTTGTTGTCCTTGCCGGGCTGCGAGGGTGGGGTCTTCTCCGGGATGCGGGCGACCGGCGCTTCATCGAGCGCCAACAGCGGGAGATCCGGGAGGAAGCGGCGGCACGCGCCGCCGCAGACCAACTTCAGCGCCCGACCTGATCAGGGCGAAGTGTCGTGTGCGGCAACGCTCGCGCGGATTGCGTTGACCTTCGCCGCGTCGGTCGTTCGAAAATGGAGTTCGCGCACGCCGGTCGCCGCGACCAACTGCGCCGAGTTCTCCGGTGTGACCTTCCCACCCGCCATGATCACGATTCGCTCGCGGGCCCGCTCGACCAACACAGCAATCCGATCGCGCCCCTCCCACGCAGTTGCGGCACCGCCGGATGTCAGCACTCGATCAACGCCCAGGTCGATGAGCGCCTCCAGCGCCTCGATCTGATCGGTGATTTCGTCGAACGCCTTGTGAAAGGTCAGCCGCACTCCGGGGCCCGCGACCGCGCGAAGCGACTGCACCAGCGAGCGATCGACGAGGCCGCCATCGGTCAGTCCACCGATCACCGCACCGCGCGCACCCGCATCCGTGAACGCGCGCAAGGCCTCCGCCATCCGATCGGTCTCGGCGGGCCGAAAGACAAAGCTCCCGCCGCGGGGACGAACCATCGGATAGGCGACGACGTCCAGTGCGAGGAGTTGCCGGAGCGCGCTCGAATCAGGCGCGAGTCCACCGACATCGAGCGCGCTGCACAACTCGATCCGGTCGGCGCCCCCGTAGTGCGCCTGCAGGCCTGCGTCGATCGAATCGACGCAGGCTTCGAGGATCACGCTACGCCGCCTGCATCCGCCCGGGGCGGAATGTCAGGGCGAAGAGAACGAAAATGACTGCCGCGCCGGTGGCCGGAACCATCCAGATCGCGGGCCAGTTGTGCACCGTCGGTGACGACGCGTAGCTGCCGACCACATGCCCGGACACGAACGCGCCGATGAAGTATCCGACGCCGTTGGTGAGAAAGTTGAGGAAGCCCTGCGCGGCACCGCGGATCCTGGGACCGGCGCGCTCGTCGGTATAGATCTGACCGGCGACGAAGAAGAAGTCGTAGCAGACGCCGTGCAGCGCAATCCCGATCCAGATCAGCCACATCATGTCGGTGGCGTTGCCGTGCGCGAACGCGAAGTATCTGAGCGCCCACGCCGCCATCCCGCCGAGCATGATCCCCTTGATGCCGAACCGCTTGAGCAGGATCGGCAGCGCAAGGAGGAAGCAGAGCTCCGACCACTGGCCAAAGGTCTGGATGAAGGCGGCGTCCTTCACGCCGATCTCGTTGAGGAACGGATTGGCGAAGGAGTAGTAGAACTGCAACGGAATGCAGAGGAGGAACGACCCGAGGCAGAAGATCAGAAAGGAGCGATCCTGCAGCAGCGACAATGCGTCGAGCCCCAGAGCGTCGCGGACCGAGAACGGCGTCCCGGCGGCCTTCGGTGGCGTGTGCGGCAGCATCAACGCGTAGACCCCCATTACCGCCGACGCGCCGGCCGCGATCCGCATCGGGAGCGCGAGCGCGTCGGCGTGGAGCACCTTCCCGATCAGCGTCCCCGCCACGATCCACCCGATCGTCCCGAGAACGCGGATCATCGGGAAGGTCCGCCCGGGATCATCAACGTGATGGAAGGCCACCGAATTGGTGAGCGAGAGCGTCGGCATGAAACAGAGGGCGTACAGGATCAACAGCACGTAGAACGAACCGAACGAGGTCTGCATCGAGACCAGGTACATCACCACCGCGCCGAGGAGATGGAGCACCGCCAGGAGTTTTTCCGACGAGAAGAAACGATCGGCGACCATTCCGATGAAGAACGGCGACACCAGCGCCGCGATCGCTGTGGCGCCGTACGCCAGACCCACCTGTGTTCCGCTGAATTGCCGCGTTGCCGAGAGATAGGTCCCCATGGTGACGAACCAGCTTCCCCAGATGAAATACTCGAGGAACATCATCGCCTGCAGCCGCGGCCGGGTACTCATGAGAAGTCCTTGATGCGGATATTGCGGAACCAGACGGTCCCACCGTGCGACTGCAGGCCGATGTGCCCGCGTCGCGACTTGCCGAACGTCTGCCAGTCCTTGAACTTGCTCGCCGCAATCTTCGCCAGCATCTCTTTCGAATCGAAATTGACATCCACCGTGCGCACGCCGTTGAGCCAGTACTGCACCTTCGAGCCGTGCACGATGATCTTGACGGTGTTCCACTCGCCGAACGGCTTGGCGAGGGCGATCGGTGCCGGATAGAGCGCATAGAGCGAACCGGCAGCAGTGAGCGGCGACTTGCCGTCGGGATGGCCGGCGTTGTCGAGGACCTGCATTTCGGGCGAATTCTCGTAGATCTCGCCGGTTCCCTCATTGGCCCAGATGAAGATCCCGCTGTTGGCGCCTTGCGCAACCTTCCACTCGAGGTCGAGTTCGAACGAGCTGTATTGCTGGTCGCTCACCAGATCCTTGTCGATGCCGTCGGTCCGAATCCACCCGCTGTCGACGCGCCAGCCGCGGGTCACGCCGATTGGTTGCTGGTAGGTGTGCCACCCGAAGAGCGTCCGTCCATCGAACAGCGACGTCCAGCCGCCCGCCCGCAGCGAATCCCGTGGCGTCAGCGCGGTATCGCGCGATCGCCGGCCATTCCCGCCGCAGGCCGTGAGGATCAGGACGAGGGCCGGGAGGGCTCTCGAAAGCATCGCGCGTCGCAACATGGAAATACCTCGGCGAGAATGGACAGGTCGGCTGACAGGCGAAGGTTACGGGGAACCCGAAGATGACGGAAGGTCCGCCGTGGCGTTGATCAGGATGCGGACGGCGTCGGCCGACGTGGGCCGCAACGGCCCGAAGCTTCGTTGCCGCGCCAGTCGGGTGACCAGTGAGTCCGACGATGCCCGCCAGGTGGAGGTGGGCGCCGCGCGCCGCGCCAGGATGTCGAGCGCCGTGGTGCCGAGTTGCCCCAGATCGAAAAGCGCGGCGGCGACCGGTGCGGCGTCGGTCGCCGCCGGGAATTGGGCGTGGGCCGCAGCGAGCCGGCCTTGCAGCGACATCATCTCGCTGAAATCCGCGCGCAGTTGTGCCACGGCGACCGTATCGCCTTTCGCCGCGCGTCGCGCCCGTCCCATCATGTCCCAGCTACGATGTGGATCGGCGACCGCGGCGTCGATCAGTCTGGTGTGCGGCACCATCTGGTTCGGCCCGCTGCCGCCGAAATCGGGAGGCCGCACGAAATCGAGGAGTGCTTCGAAGAGCGCAGTCGAGTCGCCGCCGAATCGCCGGACCATCCTGCGGCCATGATCGATCTCGTCGATGCCGATCCCGTCAAGTTCGCGCGACAGCGGGTCGAGGCGGCGATACATGTCGGAGACGTCGTTCACGCTCGCCGGCGACCAGAATCGCTCGGCGATCACGGCAAGCCTCGGCCAGATTCTCGAGTCGATCGTCTCCGGCGTGACATACTCGCTCCACATGCACGCTTCGCCGCCCAGGACGCGGGCCTGCTCATCGGGGGTCAGCGTGGTCCCGGCAGGGATCGGGTCCGGGAGGTAGAAGTCCGATGCCGGCTTCTGATGGTCGATGTAATAGGGCGCTGAGAGGATGCCGCGAAACCCCGCCTTGGCGGACTTGGCCAGTGCGTCGGAACTGCGCCACGACTGGATCACTGCCGCGGTGGGGAGATCAGGCTGGAAGATCTCGTCCCAGCCGACGGGGATCCTGTGGTGTTTCTGCACGATCGCGAAGAGC
Organism: Gemmatimonadales bacterium; assembly: GCA_036500345.1. Classification (NCBI taxonomy): domain Bacteria; kingdom Pseudomonadati; phylum Gemmatimonadota; class Gemmatimonadia; order Gemmatimonadales; species Gemmatimonadales bacterium. The sequence continues at coordinate 81,974 of DASYCE010000012.1, forward strand.
CGCTTGTTGAACGCCGTCTGGAGCGCGACCTCGTCCTGAATGCTGTGGGCTTTCATCCACGATTGAATCGCCGGGCTCTGATGCCACTGCACCGGCTCGACCTCATCGCCACCGATGTGCCAGTACTGATCCGGGAACAGCGCCGAGATCTCGCCGATGAACGCGTCGAGAAACTTGTAGGTCGACTCGCGGGTCGGGTCCATCGTCGGCGGAAAGGTCCCCCACGTCCGCGCGATGGCGAACGGACCGGGGCCGCTGGCGAGATCGGGATACCCGACGAACCACGCCGACGAATGGCCCGGCATGTCGAACTCAGGCATCACCCGGATCCCGCGATCGGCGGCGTACGCCACGACGTCCCGAATCTGGTCCTGCGTGTAGAACTGCGAGTCGGAACCGAACTGCTGCAGGCGCGGAAAGACGCGGCTCTCGACGCGGAACCCCTGATCGTCCGAGAGATGCCAATGGAAGACATTGAGCTTGACGATTGCCATCCCGTCGAGCGTCCGCTTGATCACGTCAACCGGCTCGAAATGGCGTGAGACATCCAGGAGCAGGCCGCGCCAGCGGAATCTCGGCACATCCCGGATGTCGACGCCCTGGATGAAGGTCCCCCGCCCGTCGGTGGCCTGCAGCTGAAGGAAGGTCTCCATGCCGCGCAACGCACCGACGACGGTGTTGGCCTGCAGAACCGCCTGCGTGTCGCCGACGGTGAGGCGGTACGACTCGTCTTCATTCAGGTCGGGTATCGCATCCCCTTGTCCCGCGACATCCACCACCAGCGTCGCCGTCCTCTCCGTACCGAACGTTGGCGGGATCGGGGCACCGAGCCGAGCAGACAGGCGCGCCGTCATGCGCGCGAGCCCGCGTTCGAGCCTGCCGTCTCGATGGTGGACGATGCCGATGCGGAACGAACTGTCGACCGACAGCCGAGCTGTGGTCACCGTGAGCGCTGCCGGGACCGGCATCAGGGAAAGCGTGGCGGGGCTTTGCGGAGCCTGCGCCGCAGCGACGGACGCGGTGGCCATGCCGGCCACGAGCAGAAATATTGTGCGCATGAGCGAACCGGGAGACGAGACAGCGGAAAGATGGCGGCGCGCGCAGCAAAGGTGAACGCCCGGGCCGAGCCCCGTCATGAAGCACGGGACGCCGCCACTAGATTTCGGCGTGCACATTGCCGCCCTGTCCATCTATCCGATCAAGGGATGTCGCGGGATTCCGCTCGCCGAATTCGAGGTCGATCGGCTCGGACCCGCGGGCGATCGTCGGTTGATGCTCGTGAACGAGCGCAACGAGTTCCTCAGCCAGCGAGAGATTCCGGCGCTCGCGACGCTCGTTCCCGCGATCGACGGCGGCCGCCTTCGAGTGACGGCGTGCGACAATTCCTCGATTGCGATTGACGTCGACCTCGATGCGCCGATCCGTTCGGTCACCGTCTGGGCGAAGGAAGGACTCCTCGCCGCGGATCAGGGCGACCGCGCGGCGGCGTGGTTTGCGCAGGCACTTGGATTCCCCTGTCGCCTCGTCGCCTTCGGCCCGGCGACGGTCAATCGGATCGATCCGGACTTCACCACGGGCCCCGATGCGGAGACTTCGTTCACCGACGGCTATCCGATCATGGCGACGGTGCAGGAATCGCTCGACGACCTGAATCGCCGTCTCGTTTCACCGGTGCCGATGGAGCGATTCCGGCCGTGCGTCGTGGTGGCGGGAACTCCGGCGTGGAGCGAAGACGCCTGGGAGACGATCTCGCTGGGCACCGTTGCCTGCGACGTGGTGAAGCCATGCGCACGCTGCGTGGTCACGACGACCGACCAGAGGACCGGCGCGCAACATCCCACGCAGGAACCGCTGCGCACCCTTGCCACCTTCCGGACGATTCGCGGCCTGGGGGCGATCTTCGGGCAGAACATCATTCCGCGGCACACCGGCATCATGCGCGTCGGTGACCCGGTGCGACTGCTGTGACCGAGCGTCTCTACTACCACGACGCCCGGCTGCTCGAGTTCACCGCTCGCGTGATCGAACACGCCGGCGATGCGCTGCATGTCGTGCTCGACCGGACCGCGTTCTACCCGACGTCCGGTGGCCAGCCCCACGATATCGGCATGCTCGGCGCCGCGCGGGTCGTCGATGTCACCGACGACGGCGACCGGGTGATTCACGTGACCGACGTCGAGGTCCCCCTCGGCGAGATCGCAGGCCGGATCGACGCGGAGCGGCGCATTGATCACATGCAGCAGCACACCGCGCAGCATCTCCTCTCTGCGATCGCTGCCGACCGCTTCGGCTGGGAGACGATGTCGGTCCATTTCGGCGCCGATCATTCGACGATCGAGTTCGGTTCTGCGAATCCCGGCGTCGATCAGCTGCGGACGCTCGAGCGTGCGGCCAACGAAGCAGTGGCCCGGGCGCTGCCGGTGACAGTCACCCTGGAGGACGCGGCCGCAGCGGCGGCGGCCGGATTGCGCAAGCCGTCGGATCGCACCGGAGCGGTTCGCGTGATCTCGATCGAGCAACTCGATCGCAGCGCCTGCGGTGGGACGCACGTCGGATCGACCAGCGAGATCGGCGCGATCCTCCTCCTCGACGTCGAGCGGATCCGAGGTCACGCCCGGGTGGGGTTCGTCGCGGGAGAACGAGTGCTTGCCCATGCGCGCCGCGCCTCGTTGCACCTCGCGCGGCTTGCCGCCGACCTCGGATCATCGGTTGCGGAGGCCCCGGAGATCCTGCCAGCGAAGTTGGCCGAACTCCGTGCGCTGCGCGATCGGGTCGCGACCCTCGAACGCGAGCTCGCATCGGCGCGTCTTGCGGCACTTCACGCCGCGGCCGACATCGATTCCTCCGGCATTCGCACCATTCTGGTCGAAGGTACGGATGAGCCCGCGTCGATGATCCGCGCGATGGCGCAGGGCGTCGCTGCCCTCGACCAGACACGCTTCGTCGCCACACTCGCGACACCGCCAACGATCTTTTTCGCAACCAGCGCCGACACCGGCCTCGACGCCGGCGCCCTCCTCAAGCGCGCGCTCGGTCCCGTGGGCGGGCGCGGCGGCGGTTCGCCCCGCCTGGCGCAAGGAACGGCACCATCGGCCGACACTCTCGATCAGGTACGACGCGACCTCGTGGGAGAGACTGGATGATCGCTGCATTGCTCATGGCACTGGCGCTGCGGGCGGCGCCGGACACTGGCAAGCACGTGTTCTTTACCGGAGATGCCGGGCTCGTCAACACCGGCGGCAACACCGACGTGACCAGCATGAGCATCGGGAACAAGCTGATTGTGCTGACCGGCGGATGGCACTTCACGCAGACCTTCGCTGTCACGTACGTCCGAACCGATGACTCAGTGACATCGGAATTCTGGCACGCATCGTTGCGAACTGACCGCGATCTGTCGAAGCGAGTCGCCCTCTTTTTCCTGACGGAATACGACCGAAACATCTTCGCCGGAGTCCGTGCCAGGATCACGCCGGCGCTCGGCGTCGCGGCGCTGGCGATCGCAACGAAGCGCGATTCGCTCAAGCTCGAAGTCGGTGGTGCATACACAGTGCAGGACGCGGCACCACCCGATACCAACCGGTACTATCCGGCGGCGCGGGGCGCCGTGGCCTACCGTCACTATCTCAGCGCCAAGGCGATCTTCGACCAACTGGTGGAAGTGGTGCCATCGCTCACGTCCGGCGACAACGTTCGCATCAATACCGAGACGGACATCACCGCACCGATCTCGCGCGGCATCGCGCTCAAGGCGTCATTCGTGGTCCACCACGACGGCCTCCCGGAACCGGGGCACAAGTCGACCGACCGGATCCTGAGCACCGGGGTGCAGCTCACATTTTGATGCGTTACCTTGAACCATGGTCCTGATCCACCTGCTTGCCCTGGTCGCATTCACGGGGGATACCAATCACCCGGCGAACGCGAACGCGAACCCGGTACCCAGAGCGCCGGCGATGAAATTCGCGGGTGACGCAGGTTTCGTGAGCACGGGTGGCAACACGTCGGTGCAGACCCTCAATCTCGGCGACAAGATCAGCGCACGCTTCGATCGGGTCACGCTGACCGAGCAGTTCGGCATGGTCAACGGGCGGAGCAAGGGGGAGACCATCGCTTCGAGCTGGGCGGGAACGCTCCGCACCGACGTTGCCATCGATCGCGACATCGGATTGTACGCGTCGGTCACCTACGAGCGGAACACCTTCGCCGGTCTGGCGTCGCGTGTCGGCACCGTGACCGGCGTCTCGGCGCAGGTGATCAAGACCAAGACCGACAAGCTCGTGATCGAAGGGGGCGTCTCGCTCACCACCCAGGACGGGACGGCGGCCGGTACGGTCGATCCCGACTTTCTTGGCGGCAGGGCGGCCACAGCGTTCAGTCACCAGATCGGTCCGCGCGCATCACTTTCGGAATCGATCGAGGTATTGCCCAATTTTCGCGAAGGTTCCGACCTGCGGGTGAACACCGAAACCGACCTGCTCGCGCCGTTCACGCACAACGCCGCAATCAAGCTCTCCTACGTCATTCATTACGATGGCATTCCGGAGCCGGGGTACCTCAGTACCGACCGCCTCTTCACCTCGGGCATTCAAGTCACGCTGTGATTCGTTACGAAGTGATGCTCGAGTGTTCCGTGGATACCGCGCCGGCACTCGAACGGTGGATGCGCAACACCCACATCCCCGATATCCTCGCGACCGGATGCTTCACGGCGATTCATTTCGATCAATCCGAAGGTCGTTTCCGGACCGTCTACCAGGCCGCCGCGCAGCCGGATCTCGACCGGTATCTCGATCAGCACGCGACCCGGATGCGCGAATCGTTCCACCGTCAATTTCCGGACGGCGTGGCGATATCGCGCGACATCTGGGAACAGTTGCAGCGCTGGCCTTCGATGTGACCGACCGGCAGCTGCTGATCCGGGAGCCGGCGCCGCCGCCGCATCTCCCTGACGCAGCGCGCCTTTCCGATCTCGCCTGGCACTTCCACCGCGGATTCCGCGGATACGCACCGACTCCTCTCCGATCGCTCGATCATCTCGCAGCCAACCTCGGTCTCGGCCAGCTCCTGCTCAAGGACGAATCATTCCGCTTCGGACTCAATGCTTTCAAGGGGCTGGGTGCGTCCTTCGCGATGTATCACTGGATGGCCACCCGCGACCTCCCCGACGAAGTGGTCTTCACCACCGCCACCGATGGCAACCACGGACGGGCGGTGGCATGGATGGCGCGGCAACTGGGAAAGCGCGCCGTGATTTTCATGCCGTCGATTGCGGAACGCGCCCGCATCGACGCGATCCTGAACGAAGGCGCCAAGGTCGTCCTCGTCGATGAGGGGTACGATGCCGCGGTGCAACGGGCTATGGATGCCGGCACTCGTCACGGCTGGATCGTGATCCAGGATACCGCCACCGAGGGGTATCGCGACGTACCGCGATGGATCGCCGCGGGATACTGGACCAGTCCGCGCGAGCTCGAGACGACGTTGCACCCCCCCGATCGCCCCGCCGTCGACGTCGTCCTGCTGCACGCTGGCGTCGGGACGTGGCCCGCCGCGGTCGTCGAGTACTACTGGCACCGCTATGGCGAACGACGTCCCCGGATCGTGGTGGTCGAGCCGACCGATGCCGCGTGTGTTCTCGAGTCGGTCGCCGCCGGGCGGCCGGTGCACGCCAGCGGCGGGATGCGAACCATCATGGCCGGACTCAACTGCGGCTACCCCTCGCTGAGCGCCTTCGACGTACTGCGACGCGGTGTCGACGCCCTGATCGCGATTCCGGATGCCGGCGCCATCGAAGCGATGCGCCTTCTCGCCGACGGCGATCCGGCGGTGATTGCCGGTGAGTCCGGGGCGGCCAGTGTTGCAGGATTAATCGCACTCATGCGCGACGATGACTATCGCGCGGTCCGGGACCACGTGGGCCTCGGCGCGGCATCGCGGGTCCTGGTCTGGTCGACCGAAGGGGCGACCGATCCCGCCGGATGGGAGCGGGTTGTGGGGCGGCCGGTTCCGGCGCTATCCTGACCAGCAGATCGCGGTGCGGTGCAACCGCCGCGGCAGCCCTCGCGATCGGATCATGCCTTCGACATCGCTGTGAAATTGGAGAAGATCATGCCCGACGATCTGCGGTACCCGGTCGGTCGATTCGCTCCACCTGCTGACTGGGACACCGCGGCGCAATCACGCTGTCGCGACGTGATCGCCGACTTGCCGAAAAACCTGCGCACGGCAATCGACGGACTCGACGACCGGCGGCTCGACACGCCGTATCGCGACAGCGGATGGACGGTGCGCCAGGTCGTCCATCACGTCGCGGATTCACATCTCAATGCCTACTGCCGGTTTCGTCTTGCGCTCACCGAAGACGGACCGACGATCAAGCCCTATGCCGAAGCACGCTGGGCCGAACTGCACGACGCGCGATCATTCCCCGTGGCACCGTCGCTGGCGATCCTCGACGGCGTGCACGCCCGCTGGATCGGGCTGATCGACGCCATGCCGCAGGCCGACTGGCAGCGGACCTTTGTTCACCCGGAACAGGGAAAGACCTTCACGCTGGCGAGTGCGGCGGCGCTGTACACCTGGCACAGTCTCCATCACGTTGCCCACATCACCGCCCTTCGCACCCGCAACCGTTGGTAACCGCGGCAACTTCAATCCTTTCGCGCCGGCGGTCCGGCGTCGCCCACGCGTCGTGTCGCACGATCGAGCCATTCCGGCTCGCGGCGACCGACCACACCATCATGACCTGGAGCAGTTGAATGGAACGGCAGACCGTGGTTGCAATTGGCGGCGTCGTACTTTTCGCTGACCACGCCGACACCCTCGCCCAATGGTACGAAAAGCACCTGGGCATCTTCTTTACTCGCGAGCCGGGGAGTCATGAATGGTGGTGCGATCTCGCGGGCGTGACCTTCTCGATTCACCAGAGCAAGCATCCGGCCGGTCACGACGGCCGGCCGGTTGAAATTCTCTGGCGGGTCCCCGATCTCGACGATTTCATCGAGCACCTGGGCGACTTGGGCATCAACGTCGATGAACGCCAGGCCTCACCCGACGGCGACCACGCCTGGTTCAACGACATTGAAGGGAATCGCGTGCAGCTCTGGCAGCAGTCGGAGGCGTAGCGCGCTACGGCCGCCCCATTCGGTTTCGATCGGGAAACTCGCTTCGCAGCTGCCCGATCGCGTCGAACATCACGTCGATCCCTGGTTCCGCGAAGGCGCTCACGCCGACGATCGTGAGCGCCGGCGGTTGCGACCGATCGACCGTGGCAAGCAGCGCCGAGCGAACCGAATCGACCTTTTCCGGCGTGATGTCGCGGATATAGGCGGTCACCCGGACCACATCTCCCGGTACGCCGTGCGCGGCCCGCATGACTTCGCCGAGATTCTGGAGCGCCTGCCTCGTCTGGGCCCCGAAATCACCGGCGCCGACGAGGCGACCGGTGGAATCGACCGGCACCATTCCGGAGAGGTAGACGGTGTACCCCACTTTTACGGCTTGCGGCAGGCCGTCGAGGACGGGAACGTCAGGGGCGACAATCTGCTCCGGTGCGCTGGGCGCGCCGAATCCAACGGTCGCACCGGCTGCGCCGCCGTTGCGTCCGCCGCGCTGCGCCGAAACGGCAGCCGGAATGAAGAGCGCGAGCACGAGGGCGTACCGCATCGAAGACTCCCATCAAACGAAGGATTTCCCGGCATCGCGACCGCGCGGCCAGTCCGTTAGGAATGTACGTTGCAGGAGAGAGATGGGTTGGCCGGACTTCGGGACCGGCTGGCAGGGCTAAATGACGATGCTGCAAGGAGTTCGGTGGCATGGGCCCGTGGAGGCATCCTTCAGGTGCTGGATGGCCGATTGCGGGATGGCTGTGCATCGTTAGTGGCAGCGGCTCGTCCAATTGACGTAGTCGACCCCCAAGGAGAGGGTAACATGCAGAAGATTTTGCTGGCTCTGGTTGCGGCCGGGGCACTCGCAGGGTGCGTAAGCAAGAAGCGTTACGACGACCTGGTGACTGCACAGCAAGCGGTTAGCGCGCAGAAGGACACCTTGATGAATGACGTGCTGGCCACCACGCAGATGATGGCGGATATCAATTCCGATCTCGCCTCGGTGAAGGGACTGGGCGTGAGCCCGGCGGCCAACACCGATCGCCCCGCAACGGGGAAGGCCGAGGATCGCGCTGTCATGCTTGGGAAGATCCGCGAGGTGATTTCGCGGCTCGATGCTGCTGAAACCCAGGTTAACGCAAGCAAGAAGCGGATCAACGCGATGTCGTCGTCTTTCGCCTCCGAAAAGCGGAAGCTCAGCGACCAGCTCGATTCGTTCCAGAAGACGATTGACGATATGAAGGCGGCGGCCGAGCAGCAGGAAGCGATGATCACGCAACAGAAGCAGCAGATCGTCGCCCTGTCGGGTCGCGTGGACACGCTGACACAGCAGTCGGCGGAACTCACCACCGAGAAGGCCGCGGTGCGCGACACGCTCACGCAGACGGTCGATCAGGACAACACGGTGTATTACGCCGTCGGTACGCGTGACGAACTGGTGAAGCGTGGCATCCTGGTGGACGAGGGGAGCAAGTTCCTCTTCTTCGGGGGCAAGACGCTCGAGCCGGCACGTGATCTCAAGCCCGAGCTCTTCCAGCGCCTCGACCGTCGTCGCGACACCGTTCTGACGGTTCCGGAGCCGAACAAGGAGTACAAGGTCGTCACTCGTCAGAGCCCGACCTACCTCGGCACTTCGCTCCTCAAGGATGGCAAGGTGAAGGGCGACCTGCATGTGTCATCCCCGTCGTTCTGGGATGCAGGGAAGTATCTGATTCTCGTCCGCGACTGATCAGCACAGTTTCTGACGGATGCAACCGGGGGAAGCAGCGATGCTTCCCTTGGTTCATTTAAGGAGTCATCCTACCTTCTATTGTCCCTGCCTCCGGAGTCCACGATGCACCGCGTATCCACCGCAACTCGCCGAGTCGTTGCAGTCCTGCTGGTCATTGCGGCCACCACACTTGCCGCGTGGCGCGCAACGCCGACGGCGCTTCCGGCGATGCGGGTGCTGAAGAATCCCGGGTGCGCCTGCTGTGCCAAATGGATCACCTACATGAAGCAGGAGGGGTTCACGGTGTCGGTGGAGGACAAGGCGGATTTCACCGATCTCAAGCGTGCCAACGGGGTCACCCGCGAGCTGGAGTCGTGTCACACCGCGTTCGTCGGCGGGTATGTGATCGAAGGGCACGTGCCTGCCGACCTGGTGAAGAAGCTCCTGGCGGAGAAGCCCGCCGGCGTCAAGGGGCTTTCAGCGCCCGGAATGCCGGCCAGCGCACCCGGCATGGACATGCCCGGCCAGCACTACACGATTTATTCGTTCGACGCCGCCGGTCACGCCAAGGTGTACGCTCAGCGCTGAGGAACGCCGCAGCCGTCACGATGCTGGCGGCTGCTCCAGTTCCTGCCGGAGCCGTTCCCGCGCGGCCTCGATCCTGGCGCGCACTCGCCGCTTCAGTTCCGGAAGCTCGACGCCGGCTGTCGGTTCCGGTTCCAGGACCTCGACCACCGCAATCGCCGGATTGATCTGCACCGCCCGCCGTGCAATGGCGTTCCGCGTCCCGTAGGTCGCCAGCGGGAGAATCGGCACCCCTGATTCGATCGCGAGACGAAACGCGCCATCCTTGAATGGCAGCATCTCCCTCGTCGGTGCACGAGTCCCCTCGGGAAACATCATCACCGACACGCGGCCGGCGAGGCGCTCGGCGCACGCCGCCATCGCCAGCTTGGCGCTGGCGGCGCGACCGCGATGGACCACCACATCGCGCACCGCCCACATCAGCCACCCCAGGACCGGGATCCAGAGAAATTCGATCTTCGCAAGCCATTTCATCTCCCACGGGAGATGACAGAGGAGGAGCATGTCGGCGAAGGATTCGTGATTCGCGACGACGACATAGGGATTCCTCGGATTGCTCGGCAGCGTACCGCGGACCGAAAAGCGCCACCGCGGCGTCAGCTTCACCGTGGCCACGCCAACCAGCCGGAAGAGTCTGCCACCGACGTAGTTGACACGGTCGAACGGCCACGCCAGCAGCCGCAACAGGACGATCGGCACGAGAACGAGGATCAGCATCAGTGCCAGCACCGACCACGTCCACGTGGTGGCGACGGCGTTGCGAATCGAGGAAAGGGGTGACGGCATCACCGGGGAAGGTAAGCCGCGGCGCAACTGTCAGGCGTGGGCGTGCAGCGCCTTCAAGGCGTCTCGCGTGCCGATGTTCTCGAGGGCGTGCCACGCCGCAGTGCGGATCTCCACCTGCGGTCGCTTGAGCAGGTGTATCAGCGTGGGGACGGCGCGTTCCAGTCGCTTGCGTCCCACCACCTCGGCGGCGTCACGGACGAGCTCGGATCGCGTGCTTCCGAGGGCGGAAATCACCGCGTCATCGCAATCGCGGCAATCAACCAGCGCCTCGATGTATGCCCGCCGCTCGTGCGCCGGCGGTGCGCCGCTCAACATCACGATCAACGCGCCGGCGCCTTCCGAGCCAAGCAGCGCCAGCGCACGCGATACGACGGCCGGTGTCTCCGGCTTGGGAACCAGCCGCGCCATGGCGAGCAACGCTTCGGTCGGGATCACCCGCCGGCGCTCGCGACCGACCATGGCGCGATGAGTGTCGTTGCCGCCGTCTTCGAGCTCATGGATCTGGATCAACAGCTGCGCGAGTCGTGGATAGTCACGCTTGTCGCGCGCAGCCGCGGCAGCCTGCAGCAGCGGATCGAGACGGCCGGTCAGGTCGGCGACTTCCGCGGCGGCGGCCGCCCCGGGCCGATCAACCCCCGATGCATCGGTGGCACTACGCAATCCCGGCAACTCGAACAGCGCTTCACGGAGGTCGGCCTCGCCGGTCGCACCGCTTGAGCTCGAGACCATCGCATCCGGCACCGAAAATCGCAGCGCGTCGCGGACCTCGTCGATCGATCCGTAGAGACCGCGCGGCGAGGCGTACAGTTCGGCGATGGCCCGCCAGTGCGCCGCGGACAAGCCGCCCGGAAGTCGCAGGCGGGAAGTGTGATGATCCAGCATCGCATCGCGGACGACGGTGACTCCAGGCGCTGCGGCCGGAAGCCGGAGGTCTCCCACGATCAGGCCATCGGCCGAGACAGTGATTTGCAGCGTCGCAGGACTCGAGAGCCGGGCCAGCAGCTCGAGTGTGCGTTCAGTGAACGCCGGGTCGGCGATCGACGAACGCAGCTGATAGATCGCCGCTCCGAGGAGTGCGGTTTGGGATACCGGCATTGCGGAACCTCGCCTTCACCTGGTGCGCAGCAGCTGCGCGACATCATTCCGGCGGTCCTCACCGGGTCCGAGCCCGAGTGAAACCGCGACCATCAAAGCGGCCGGGCGCGCCAACCGCCGCCCATCGATCACCGCTCGCACCGTATCATCCTGTACGATCCGCCCGCCATCAAGAACCACGCCGCGGTCGAGCGCCTCGTGGGCGAAAACCGGATCATGGGTAATTGCCAGGACTGTCTTGCCGAGACCGATCCGCTTTCGAACGACGTCGATCACCAGGTTCCGTGAAGTGTTGTCGAGCGCGGCAGTCGGTTCATCCAATAACAGGAGATCAGGATCCGCTGAGAGTACCGCGGCGAGCGCTACCAGGCGTCGGCGCGGAAGCGGTAGATCGTATGGATGCTGTTCCGCAGTATCGGCCAGTCCCAGCTCGGCCAGCGTCCTGGCGACCCGGTCCGCCGCCTGACGTGGGTCGCACCCGGCCAGTTTCGGCGCCAGCGAGCACTCCCCCTGTACCGATCCGGCAAAGAGCTGTCGTTCGGGCGATTGGAAGAGAAAGGCCACCTGCGGCGCCAGATCCTCCGGATGCATGCGGGCTGTGACCCTCCCGAGCGTCGTGACCGATCCGCTTCTGGGATGCTCGAGCGCCATGGCGAGACGCAACAAGGTCGACTTTCCCGCGCCATTTGCGCCGAAGAGGCCCACCGCTTCGCCTGGGCTGATTTCGACACCAACGTGATCGAGTACCAGCCGGCCGGTCTGATAGGAGAAGGCGACATCGTCGAAGCGCAATGCCACAGATCCGCCGGGTGACGCCGGTCGGTTCCCGGCGTGTTCACGAGCGGTCACCCTCGGTGGATCGGCTTCGACCCGATCCACCAGGGCGTCGCTGGTGAGCGGCCGGGGTGCGGCAAACCCGGCGCGTGTCGCGAGGTCGGCCGCATCGGTCGTCCCGGCACCGAATTTCAGCACGGCGTCGCCGGCGAGGAGCAACGGCGGCGACCCATCGAGCTCCACCTGGCCGTCGCGAAAAACGATCAGCCGATCCGCGACGGGGAGCATCAGGTCGGCGTTATCGCAGGCGATGATCACCGTCGCGCCGGCATGCGCCCAGTCGCGCAATAACTGCTGCACCCGCTCCGTTGCCGACCGGTCGAGTGCTGAGAAAGGTTCGTCGAGGAGCCAGACAGCGGGATCGGACGCGAGCAGCGCCGCCAGCAGCACGCGTTGGGTCTCGCCGCCCGACAACGCGCCGGGATCTCGCTGCGCCAGGTGCGTCACGCCGAGTGCGCCGAGCGCCCCGTCTGCGGCGGCGAGGGCGCGGTCGCGATCCCATCCCAGGTTCATTGGCCCCAGGGCAACTTCGCCGAGCACGTGATTGGCCACGCCGCTGACCTGGACCGCGGGCGACGGACCGAGATAGGCGATCCTTGCCGCGAGCGGCGCCAGGTCCGCGGGATCGGCATCATCTACCACAACGGTTCCGCGCCGCTCACCGCCGGTGAGCCGCGGGGCGAGTCCGGCCAGCGCGAGGAGCAGCGTACTGGTGCCGCTTCCCAGCGCGCCATTTACCCACGTCACCTCTCCCGGCGCGAAATCGAGATCGATGGAATCGAGCGCCCATCTCTCCTGCGCCGGGTACCGAAACCCAAGGCCACATGTCGCAATGTGCGTCATCGCGTGATTCGCCAGATCACCGCGAGAAGCAGGATGGCACCGACGCACCACCGCACAGTCCGATCCGCCATCGAGTCGCGCGGCGGGTCAATCGCGTGGCGTGGGCCCTGGAGCATCAGCCCGCGGGTCTCGAGGGCGAGCGACCGGTCGCCGGCGTCGGTGAGCGACGCGAGCAGGAGTGGAAAGACCAGCGCCGGTACCGCGCGGATTCGCGTCGAGATCGACCCGGCGACGTGCACGCCGCGGGTACGCTGCGCTTCGCGAAGCTGACGGGCCTGCGCGGAGAGCCGGTCGGCAGCATCGAGGGTCGCGACCAGAAGAAACGCGATACCGAACGGCCAGCGACGGTCGATCGCCGCCTGCAGAAACGCGTCCGGATCGAAGACGGCCGCGAACGAGAGGGATGCCAACGCAATCGCGGTGAGCCGGCTCCCCTGCGCAAGCATCCATCCGGTACCCGAAACCGAGAGTGTGCCCCCCCATGGCGCTGCCATCCGCGGCGCGTCGCCCAGCAGCGCCTGCAGGATGAAGAGGAGAATCCAGATCGGGAAGACCACCGCACATGCACGCACGACGCCGCGCGCCGCACCGGTAGCGGCGGCAAGGATCGCAACGCAGATGCAGAGCAACCCCACCGAACGGGGATCGGGGAGGACCAGCGACAATGCAATCGCGCCGAGCGCGATGGTTGCGGGGGTGAACGGATGCGCCGCTCGTGCCAGCGTCACTGGCCGACTGCCCGAGCCGCCAGCGGGAATCGGCCGAGAATCCGCCGGGGAAAGGTGCGCAGGACCAGTCCGACGACCACGATCACGAGCGCCTTGTCGAGGATGTCGGTTGCGCCTGACCCGATCGCCACGGCCACGGGGAGCGGCTCTCCGGCCGCGCGGATCATCGCCGTCACCCACGTCACTCCGCCGCCGGTCACGCCGCGGAACAGCGTGTATGAAATCACCGCCGATACGGTGCCGCAGCAGAGGCCGCAGACGACACCCCATCCGATCGTTCGCGGCAGGCGCGCGAAGCCGCGCCTCGAGGCGGCCACCGCTGCAAGGGCAGCGAGAAGCCATTGGACCACCACGAACGGGAAGTACTGGTAACCGGTCAGCAGTCCCACCAGCAGCTGGCTGATCGTCCCCACCAATGCGCCCGCAGCCGCGCCGTCGAGCACCGCCACGAGGACCGTGCCGATCGTGTCGAGGAAGACCGGCAGCGCCAGTTCCCGCACCACGCTGCCAACCACGAGATTGATCGCCACTGCGGCGGGAATCAGCGCGAAGAGCCTGGGGGAAATCCGCAAGTGGTGGTTCGCCGTTGCGAGGGTCGGTAGAATGTACCAGCCCAGAGGAGAGGAGTTCCCGTGGCAGTGCTTGACGGCGAGAGGATCGTGACGCGGCTCCGTGCGGCGTTCAACCATGGATCGACGCGTCCGGAGTTGCTGGTGCTCGCGGCCGACCTGATCCGCGAGGCCGGCCCGCCGTACACATCGGTCTATCTCTACATGCTGCACGGCGACGAGCTGGTGCTGGAAGGGTTCAGCGGTCGCGACACCGAGCACCAGCGGATCGCGGTGGGCCACGGCGTCTGCGGCACCGCCGTCGCCACCGGATCGGACCAGAACGTCGGCGACGTGCGCGCGCGCGAGAACTACATCGCATGCAACATCTTCACCCGGTCGGAACTCGTCGTCCTGATTCGACGCGGCGCGACGATCCTCGGCCAGATCGATGTCGACTCCGACGTTCCCGATCCGTTTAACGGTGATGAGGAACGCGCGGTGCGGCAGGTCGCCGACGCGCTGGCGGTACTTCTCTGATCCGGCATGTTCGCGGCGCCGACATCTACGAGCATCGAAGTGGACACGGTCCGGAAGTGACCGTGCTGCACGGTGGGCCCGGCGCGCAACACGACTACCTCCTCCCCGGCTTCGATCTGCTGGCACGCCATCGCACGCTGGTCTATTACGATCAGCGCGGCGGCGGACGCTCCGCCGTCCCGCGGGACGTGCCGGTCGGATGGCGCGAACAGGTCGACGACCTGGAGACGTTGCGGACCATCTGGGAATTGCCGCGCCTCGATCTCTGCGGCTACTCGTGGGGAGCGCTCCTCGGGATGCTCTACGCCGTCACGTATCCCGATCGCGTCGCCTCGCTCGCGCTGGTGTCGCCGGCACCCGCTGCCCGCAGCGAGCGACAGGAGTTCGAGCAGAACCTCGCGCGCCGGAACTCGACGCCCGAGCTCCTCGCCGAACGGCGCGAACTGCAGGCGGCGCCGAGCCGGATGCGCGATATCCAGGGGTACAACAAGCGGCTCTTCGAACTGGCGGTCGCCGGATACTTTCACACCCCGGCCCGAGCTCGCGACCTGACGCCGTTCCGCATCACCGGTCGCACGCAGGACGCGATCTGGGAATCACTCGGCCCCGACTTCGACCTGCGCCCCGCGCTCAGCCGCCTCGACGTTCGCGCCATCGTCGTGCACGGCGATGACGATCCGATTCCACTCGCGACCGCGTCGGCGACGGCGGAAGCGCTCAAGGCTCCGCTGGTGGTACTGCCGCACTGCGGGCATGTCCCATATGTCGAATCGCCCGACGCGTTTGTCGCTGCCCTCGATCCGTTTCTGCCGCATTTGTGACACCGGTGCGCGTGCATCCGTTCGACTTGATCTTCGCGCCATTCCGCGACGAACGCTTTCCTGCGATCCGCGGCGCGACCGGCGAACGCCCCGGTCTCGACGCCTTTCTGCTCGCGGCACCGGCTCTGGAGCTGATGCAGGAATTGCGGCCCGAGGCCGGCCTGGGTGACGCGGTCGACGATTTCGTGGCGTTGGTGCACGCCGCGTACCGCTTCTGGTGCGATGGCGAGGGGACGATCTCGTTCGACGCCGCCGCGACTCGATCGCTTTGCGCACCAGCAGCAGCGGCGGTCGGGCCCGACGCGCGCGCCGGCACGGGTGGACCGCGGCCGACGCAATACATTCAGGTGGCGCCGCGAATCGTGTGGGGGATGCTCACGGAGGATGGTCCGTTCGAGCCGCTCGACGGATGGTTCGACGTGGACGTCGAGGGAGGGATGCGAATGGTTGCGTGCTTCGGCGTTCACTCCGATCGGCCTGGCGTGTCGGTGGTCGCTGTCGATGGTGATCGCCCGGACATCCGTCAACGCGATGACGGTTCGTCGCTGTTCGTGCCCCGGATGGAAGGTGGAAGCGTGGCCGGTCTCCATTCGGTCGACGGTCCGGACGAGCTCCTCCTCCTCGGCTGGAACGCCCGGGGCCGCGAAGGAGAACGGTGATGGCCGTCATGGACCGTACTGGCGTGGCGCGATCGCTCGAACAGATCGCCGCCTACCTGGAGTTCAAGGGCGAGAATCCGTTTCGCGTTCGTGCCTTCACGGCGGCGGCGCGCAGCATCCTCGGATTCTCCGGCGATCTCGACGACGGGATCGCCGATGGGTCGCTGGCGCAGACCAAGGGGATCGGTCCCGCGATCCTGCAGATTGTCACCGAACTGGTCCGGACCGGCCGGGCGAATCTTCTCGAGGAGCTGCGCGGTGAAGTTCCCGCCGGCCTCGTCGACATGCTCGGCATTCCCGGGCTCGGTGTCGGCAAGATCCGCCAGATCCAGCAAACGCTCGGCATCGAGACGATCCCAGATCTCGAAGCTGCCGCCCGCGACGGTCGCCTTGCCGCACTGCCGCGGTTCGGGGCGCGCACGGCGGAAAAAATCCTCAAGGGGATCGCCTTCCTGCGCGTCTCGTCGCAGTGGCGATTGTCCCATCACGCCGCGCGCGAAGCCGAAGCGCTCCGCGAAGGATTCACCCGAGTGCCACACATCATGGCGGCTTACACCGCGGGCGAGGTGAGGCGCCGATGTGAAGTGGTCAGTGAACTGGTGACCGTCCTCGTCGCGGATGTGGCGCCCGAAGAGGTCTTCCGCTCCCTCGGCGCCATGCCCGGCGTGAGCGAAATCGCCGGCGAGGACGAACGCCGGGCGACGCTGCGATTTGCCGGTGGCAGCAGCGTGCGGATCGTCGTGACGCCGCCGCAGAATCTCGGCGCGATGCTGGTGCAGGCCACCGGGAGCGAGGCGCACCTCGCGGCACTCGCGTCGCACGCCGCGGCACGGGGATTCAATTTCGCAGGCACGGCACTCTGGCAGGGGAGTCAGTTCGTTGCGACACCGACGGAAGAGTCGCTTTACCAGGCGATCGGACTCGAATGGATCCCGCCGGAGCTGCGCGAGTCCGGCGCCGAAGTGGTGCACCCGATACCGCAGCTGGTGGAGCGGTCGGACGTCGCCGGGTTTCTGCATTGCCATACCAGCGCGTCCGACGGCACCAATTCGATCGAGCAGCTCGCAGCGGCGTGCCGCGCCGCGGGCTTCCGGTACATCGGCATCACCGATCACTCGCGCGCGGCGGCATACGCTGGCGGCCTGTCGGTTGACGACGTGCAGGCGCAATGGGCAGAGATCGACCGGATCAACGCGACGCTCGATGACTTCCGCATTCTCAAGGGTATCGAGAGCGACATCCTCGTCGACGGCGCGCTCGACTATCCCGACGACGTCCTTGCCGGCTTCGATTTCGTGATCGGGTCGGTGCACTCGCGCTTCAATCTCGATCGCGACACGATGACCGACCGCGTCTGTCGCGCAATGGAGTCACCGTACCTGACCATTCTCGGCCATCCCACCGGTCGATTGCTCCTCTCGCGCGAACCGTATCCGCTCGACATCGAACGCGTCATCGATGCGGCGGCGAACGCACGCGTCGCGATCGAGATCAACGCCGATCCCCATCGCCTCGACCTCGACTGGCGCCAGCTCGATCGCGCGAAGTCACGCGGCGTGATGATCTCCATTGGCGCCGATGCCCACAACATCGCCGGGATCGGCAACACCGAATTCGGCGTCGCGATGGCGCGAAAGGGCGGCCTCGGTTCGACCGACATCCTCAACTGTCGCGACGCGGACGGTTTCCTCGACTTCGCTTGCGCGCGACGACTGCGATGATCATCGCGGATCACCCATGACCCCACGCCAGTCACCGCCGAAGCGGAAGGGACGCGAGTCGCGCGCCGATCGCACCACGCGCACACTCGAGATCCTCATGCGACTCAAGCGTCAATACCCCGACGCGCACTGTGAACTCGACTTCGCCAACCCATACCAGCTCCTGGTCGCCACGATCCTCTCGGCGCAATGCACCGATGTCCGGGTCAACCAGGTGACGCCGGCGCTCTTCGCGCGGTGGCCGGATCCGCAGTCGCTGGCGGTCGCCAAGCCGGTCGAACTCGAAGCGGTGGTACGTCCCACCGGATTTTTTCGCACCAAGGCGCGGAATCTGATCGGCATGGCGCAGGGAGTGACCGCCGATCATTCGGGGCAGATCCCCGCCTCGATGGACGAATTGCGGTCCCTTCCGGGCGTGGGCCGGAAGACCGCCAATGTGATCCTCGGTAACGCCTTCGGTACCAGTGAGGGGATCACCGTCGATACCCACATCCTGCGGCTCGGCCGGCTCCTCGGCCTCACCCACGGTGACGACGCCGAACGCGTGGAAGAAGAGCTGATGGCCATCGTCCCCCGGGAGGACTGGGCGCTGGTGAGTCACCTTCTCATCTGGCACGGGCGTCGGGTCTGCATCGCCAATCGCCCGCGCTGCGACGAATGCGTGCTGAGTGATCTCTGCCCGTCGGCATTCAAGCCGTCGGTGGGATACAAAGGACGCTGAGTTCGCGGCGAGCGGCGTTATTGTTCCCGTCCACCTCAACCCCGATTCTCATGGCAAAGACTGCAATCCTCGATACCGCCAAGGGCTCGATCACCGTGGAACTCTTTCCCGACGAGGCGCCCGGTACGGTCGCGAATTTCGAGAAGCTCGCCAACAGCGAGTTCTACGATGGCACGCGCTTCCATCGCGTCATTTCCAATTTCATGGTGCAGGGCGGCGATCCGCTCTCGAAGACACCCAACAATCCGCGCGCCGGCACCGGCGGCCCCGGATACATGATCAACTGCGAAACCGCGACCAACGTGCATCGTCACGTGGCGGGGACGCTGTCGATGGCGCACGCCGGCAAGAACACCGGCGGCAGCCAGTTCTTCATCTGCCACTCGCCGCAACCGCACCTCGATCGCGTGCATACCGTGTTCGGACAGGTGACCAGCGGAATGGACGTGGTCAATGCGATCCGGCAAGGCGACGTCGTCAACTCGATCCGCGTGAGCTGACCACGCGAGTCGATCTGGCGCTCCTCTGCGATTACGCCCTCCTCGACCAGCAGGGGAAACTGTCCGTGCTCGGGATCTGGCGGCACGTCGCAGTGCAGCAGTTTCCCGCGATCCATCCGCGCGCGCACCTGGTGCTCCATCTTCGCGGACGCCGCACCGAGCTCGGCACCCATGAGCTGCGGGTTCGGCTCCTCGATCCCGACGGCGGCGTCGTCCTCGAGCAGGCCGGGATGATGCAGGTCAACGAGCCGCCCGCGGGTGTGGTCGATCTCGAGGCGCCCGCCGTCCTCGTTTTCGATCTGCCGCTGTCGACGGCGGGGGAGTACGCCTTCGTCATCTCGTTCGATCAGGTCGAGGCGAGTCGGCTCGTCTTCCAGGCAACGCTGGTCGGTACCGCACCCGGCCCGATGCACTGAACGCGTTCCAGCCTTTAGCTTTGTGACATGTCGACATCCCCATGGAATCGCGCTCGCGCCGAGGAATTGATGCACGCCTGGACGGCGTCGCCGGCACTCCGGGCCCACATGCTCTCCGTCGCCCTGGTGATGGAGCAGATGGCACCGCGCTACGGCGCGGATCCGGAATGGTGGGGAACAGTCGGCCTGCTGCACGACTTCGACTACGAACGCTTTCCGAATGATGCCCGCGCGGCCGACCAGGAGCACCCCACCGAAGGGGTCCGCCACCTTCGAGCCGAAGGGTTCCCCGAAGACGGATGCGCGGCGATCCTCGGACATGCCGAGTTCACCGGAACGCCGCGTGAAACCGATCTGGCCAAGGTCCTCTTTGCCGTCGACGAACTGAGCGGATTCGTGGTCGCCTGCGCCCGCGTCCGTCCGGGGAAGACCCTCGCCGGCCTCGAGCCGCCATCGGTGCTCAAGAAGCTGAAGGACAAGGCGTTTGCGCGAGGCGTCAGTCGTGATGACGTGCGGAACGGTGCCGAGGCGCTCGGAGTGCCGCTCGACCAGCTGATCGCCGACGTCGTCGCTGCACTCCTCCCGCACCAGGCCGCCCTCGGTCTGGGCGAAGGGTGACCCTTCCGGAGGTCTTTCCGGAGCCGGCGGAGCGGGCACTTCAGCGGGCATTTGGCCGCGCCGCCGGGTCACCAATCATCGCCGGAAATCATGTCGACCTGCTGATCGACGCGACCGCCGCGTACCCGGCGATGCTCGCGCTGATCGCTCGCGCGCGGCGCCGGATCCATCTCGAGAACTACATCATCCGCAACGACACGGCGGGAAAGGAGTTCGCCGAGCAATTGATCGAGCGCGCCCGCGCCGGCGTGCGAATCCGGTTGATGTACGACTGGGTCGGATCGTTCAGCACCGGTCGCCGCTACTGGCGAGCGCTTCGCCAGGCCGGGGTCGAGGTGCAGGCATTCGGGCCGCTGTCGATCGCCGATCCGCTCCTGATCTTCGCGCGCGATCATCGCAAGCTGCTGGTGGTCGACGGCGAGCACGCCGTGGCGGGGGGATTGTGCATCGGCGATGAGTGGATCGGCGATCCGGCGCGCGGCCGGTTGCCGTGGCGCGACACCGGCATTGCGATCCGTGGCCCGGCGGCCCGCGAGCTCGACCGGAACTTCGCCCGGGCCTGGACCTTCAACGGAGGTAGTGCACCCGACGACGCTGCCGAACTCTCCGGCGCGCCGGTCCTGTTCGGGGACACCCAGGTACGGGTGGTCGCCACCGAACCGGGGCGCGAACGCGGCTACCGGATCATCGATCTCCTCCTTGGGGTGAGCGCGTCGAGGATCTGGGTCACCGAGGCGTACCTCTCGGCACCGCAGCGGATGTATCAGGCGTTCAAGGATGCTGCGCGCGACGGCGCCGACGTCCGCCTGCTGCTGCCGGGGAGCAGCGACTTACGAGCGGTCCGGAACCTCTCCCGGATCGGGTATCGGGGGCTTCTCAGGGCCGGGGTCAGGATCTGGGAATGGAACGGCCCGATGCTGCATGCCAAGACGATCGTGGCTGATGGGCTCTGGGCGCGGATCGGGTCGAGCAATCTCAATCCCTCCTCACTGCTTGCCAACTGGGAGATCGACCTCTTCGTCTATCAGGCGGCGCTGGCCGAACAAATGGAGGAGCAGTTCCTCTCCGACCTGGCCCGGTCGAGTGAAGTCCTCCTCCGCCCCCGCCGGATCGGGACCGTGATGGGGCGGGACGTCTTCCCGGCGCTGGACCGGCAGGCTCCGTCGGAAGCCCTGTTGGCCGGACATTCTCCGTCATTCCGCGAGCGCCGGACCCGGGCAATCGTCCTGCTGGGGAGCGTGGTGCAAGGGGCCCGGGCGGCTATCTTCGGGCCGTTGGCGCTGGTACTTCTCATTGCCGCGGCCCTCTTTGCCCTTTTCCCCCGGCCGATGGCGTGGATTTCGGCAGCTCTGGCCGGGCTCGCCGGGACGGCTCTGGCGGTCCGGGCGATCGGCCATAGAAAGCGCGGATGAACCTCAACGTGCCCTCCGCTACCCGCGTATGACGGGCGTAGATGAAGCGGCGCTGGCGGCCCGGGCGGGGCGAGGCGATGCCGAGGCCTTCGGAGCCCTGATCGAAATCCATCAGGCGATGGCACGGCGAGTGGCCTATGCAATCCTCGAGGACCGGGAGGATGCCGACGACGCAGCCCAGGAGGGATTCCTCTCCGCCTGGAAAGCGATCGGCCGCTACGATCCTCAGAAGGCGTTCCGGCCGTGGTTGATGCAGATTGTGGTGAATGCGGCGCGGGACCTGCGGCGAAGGCGGCGGGTCCGGGCGGCTGAGCCGCTCGACTCGGTCTCGGCGGCCGCCCGGGAAGACCCGGGGAAGCATGTGAGGAACCTCGATCTGGGGGAGCGTTTGCGGGCCGCGCTCGCTACCCTCCCGGAGCGGCAACGGCTGGCGGTCGTGCTGTTTGATGCGGAAGGGTATGCGCAGGCCGAGATCGCTGCGATGCTCGGCATTCCGGAGGGAACGGTCAAGTCGGATGTATTTCATGGAAGGCGCGCGCTGCGTCGCGTGCTTAGCACGGTGAAGGAGGAATGGAATGAGTGATCCGTCGTTGGATGGTGGACCGGACATCGAGTTGGGCAGCGCGCTGCGCGAAGCCCTGGAACTGCCGTGGGGTGGCGCGTTCGTCAACCGCGTCCGCGCGCGCATGGCGCAACAGCGCACGCGCAGCTGGGACGAAGAGCTGGCCGCGTGGTTCTGGCAGGGGCTGGTCGCGGCGTCCCTGGTGACGGTCCTCGCGGGATGGGGCCTGAACACGTTCAGTGGCACCACTGAGGAAACCGATGCGGTCGCACCATTGTCGGTTGCCGGGCAGTTGCTCGAAGGATCGGCGCCGGGGGCCAATGTGCTCCTCGCGTCGATGACCTCGACGGAGAATCCGTGATCGCTTCCAGGACGCGCGCGATGGCCCTGCTCGGCACGGCGTTCGCCCTGGGACTGATCGTCGGTGGCGCGAGCCTCGCGATGGCGGCGCGCGCCGGCAACGCGACCTGGATCTGGCGCGGTCGCAGTCCGCGCGGCACCGGCATCCGGTACGGCGCGCGCATCGATCGCGACCTCAAGCTCGGCCTCGATCCGGCGCGTCGCGACAGCATCACGGCGATCTGGGAACGCGGACGGCACGACGTCGATTCGTTGCAGCACACCCTTTCGCCGCAGTTCGATTCGCTGTTCCAGATCATTCGTCCGGCGATCGAAACCCGACGTACCGAAACGCGTAACGCCATTCGCGCGCTCCTCACGGCGCCGCAGCTGGCCAAGTACGATTCGATGAACACCGCCGACGATGCCAATCGGCGGAAGATGCACGACCAGGCCGTCCGCGGTGGACCGCCAGGCTCCGGAAGCCCGAGCGGACCAGGTCCGCGAGGAGGATTTGATCGTGGTCCGCACTGAAGTCCTCATGAGCGCCGCGATTGCGGCGCTTGTTTTCGCCAACCCCGCGCACGCGCAACAGCCGCAGCCGCCCGTCAAGACCGTCACTCTCGATGAAGCGATCCGGATGTCGGAGCAGTCGCAGCCGTCGATCATCGCGGCGCAGGGACTGATCGACGTCGACCAGGCGACGATACGGGCGCGCAAGGGCGCGTTCCTGCCGTCGTTGTCGGTGTCGTCGAGCGGGAGCCGGGCGTTCTCCCAGGGTCCGTCGCGTTCGGATCCCTCCACCGGACAGATCATCAGCGGCAACCGTACCAGTCAATCGGTGTCGATGAATGCCAGTTCGTCGCTCACGCTCTTCGACGGATTCCGCCGTAGCCACGATCTCGCCACGGCCCGCGCCAACGAGACATCAGCCATTGCCTCGCTGATCAGCACCAAGGCCGAGAATGCGCTGACGGTCACGACGGCGTACTTCGCGGTCCTCGCCGCCGAGCAACTGGCGCGCGTTGATTCGGCGAGCGTCGTCAGCGCGCAGGCGGCGCTGCAGGTCGCCACGGCGAAACTCGCCAGCGGCGCTGCCGCACGGTCCGACTCGCTCAGTGCGGTCGTGACACTCGCCAACGCGCAGCTGTCGCTGCTCCAGTCGCAGGTGCAGCAGGTGCAGGCCGAAGCGAACCTGGGCCACCTCGTCGGGATGGACGGGCGCGTCGGCGCGGTGGACGATTCGACCTACTATCGCAACATGACGGCGCTCGACACCGCGGCGATCCGCGCGGAGGCGGTCACGGCGTCCCCCTCGATCCGGTCCTTCACCGCCAACGCGGCCGCCGCGCGCACCGCGTTGGCGTCGAGCAGGAGCGCCTACTGGCCGACGCTGTCGCTCAGCGCCGGACTCGGCTACGCCGGCAACAACGCCGACTCCAACTACACCCTGCGCGGCAGCCGCAACGTCAACCTCTCGCTGAGCTGGCCGATCTTCAACGGCTTCACGCGCGAATTGAACATCGAGTCGGCGGCGATCCAGGCCGACAACGCCAACGCGCAGCTCGCGGACGAGGAGCGCCTGATCCAGGCGTCGATCACGCAGCAGTACGCGGCGCTGGCCAGTGCGCAGGCGCAGCTCGCGGTGGCCCAGACCTCCGTTGACGCAGCGACCGAGAATCTGCGCGTCGTGTCGGTGCGCTACCAGGTGGGAACGGCGGCCACGATCGTCGACGTTGACCAGGCGCAGCAGCAGCTCACACAGGCGGAAGTCAGCATGGTGCAGGCACGGTTCACGTACCTGCAGGCGAAGGCGCAACTGGATGCGCTCGTGGGACGGAGGCTCTGATGGCGCGCTCGGATATCAAGACCACCGACGAACGGATGGCGGCGCTCCCGGCCGGTGTGCCCCGTGACGCCGTCATCGTGACGCGCAATCTCCAGCGCGAATACATCATGGGCACCGAACGCGTCCACGCGCTCCAGGGTGTCGACATGACGATTCGCCGCAACGAGTTCGTCGCGATCATGGGACCGTCCGGTTCGGGGAAGTCGACGATGATGAATCTCATCGGCTGCCTCGACACGCCAAGCGTGGGCGAATACTGGCTCAATGGACATCGCGTCAGCGAACTCGGCGACGATGCGCTGGCCAGGATCCGCAACAAGGAAATCGGCTTCGTCTTCCAGACATTCAACCTGCTGCCGCGCGCCACGGCGCTCGCCAACGTGGAATTGCCCCTCGTCTACGCGGGCACCGGCAGCAAGGCGCGTCATGAGAAGGCGCGTGCCGCGCTGATCGCGGTCGGCCTCGGCGAGCGCATGGATCACCGACCGAATGAACTCTCCGGTGGCCAGCGCCAGCGCGTCGCGGTTGCGCGCGCGCTGGTCAACGATCCCTCGATTCTCCTCGCCGACGAACCGACCGGCAATCTCGACTCGGCAACGTCGGAAGAAATCATGAGCCTGTTCAAGCGGCTGCATGCGGAAGGCCAGACCGTCATTCTGGTCACGCACGAACCCGACATTGCCGCGCACGCGCACCGTCAGATCGTACTCAAGGATGGCAAGGTCGCTCGCGACTCTGCCGCGGAGGCTGTCCAGTGAAGTTCTCGCATCGCATCGCGCTCGTCCTTCCCCTCGCCCTCGCCGCCGCCTGCCACAAGGAGGCGCCGGCACCAGTCTACCAGGCGATACCCGTCGGGCGGCGGGACATCATCGTGACGGCACAGGCGTCGGGCGCCATCAACCCCGACACCACGGTTCAGGTCAAGTCGAAGGCGTCGGGTGAAATCCTCGACATCAAGGTGTCGACCGGCGACCTGGTCAAGCACGGCACGCTGATCGTCCAGGTCGATCCGCGCATCCCGCAGAACGACGTGGCGCAAGCCCAGGCGGCGCTGCAGGTCGACAGCGCGACACTGGCCAACTCGCAGGCCCAGTTCAATCGCGAGAAGCAGATGCTCGCCGCGAAAGCCGTGACACAACAGGAATACGAATCGGCCCAGCTCGCCGTCTCGGTGGCCAACGCCGCCGTGATCCGCGACCAGATCTCGCTCGAGAATGCCAAGATCTCGCTCGGCGACACGCAGGTGCTCGCGCCGATCACCGGGACCGTGATCGAGGAAGCGGTGCAGCGCGGCACGGTGATCTCATCACCGACCAACAGCGCCAGCGGCGGCACGGTGATCCTCACGATGGCCGACCTCTCGCTGGTCCAGGTGAAGACCTGGGTCGACGAGACTGACGTCGGCAAGCTGCACCCGGGCCAGCAGGCGAATGTCATCGTGGCGGCGTACCCCAACCGTCCGTTCAAGGGCGAGGTGCTCAAGATCGAGCCGCAGGGCGACACCATCCAGAACGTGACGATGTTCCCGGTTGATATCCGGATCGACAACCGCGACAACCTGCTCAAGCCCGGGATGAACGCCGACGTGACCGTCGCCGTGGGCCAGCGCCTCGGCGTCCTGGCCGTGCCGGTGCCGGCGCTCCGGACCGACAAGGATGTATACAGCGCGGGGAGCGTGCTGGGGATCAACCAGACCGACCTGCAGAAGATGCTGGGCGACGCGAAGAAGACCTTCGATGATCAGATGGCGCAGCATTCCGACTCGGTGCCGCAGGCGGCGCTCCCCGGTCCCGACAGCTCGGCCGGTGCAGCCGATGCCGGCGCTGGTGCGGGGAGCGGGCGTCGTGGCCGCCGCAGCGGCGCGGCCGGCGACAGCACTGGCGGCATGGGAATGGGTCGCCGCGGAAACCGCGGCGGCGACAGCACCGGTGGCCATGGCGGCCGGCGCGGCGGTAACGGTGGTGGCAACGGCGGCGGAAACGCCGAGTCGGCGGGCGGCAACGGCGGCAATGGCGGCAATGGCGGAGGTAACGGCGGCGGATTTGGTGGTGCTGGTGGTGGTCGGCGCGGTGGCGGTCGAGGTGGCCGTGCTGGCGGTGGCATCGATTACTCGCTTGGCGGGCGCTACATCGTCTTCGTCATGAAGAACGGGAAGCCGGCGCCGGTCTACGTGCAGACGGGCCTGACCGACCTCGACTATTCCGAGGTGAAGGTCGGACTGGCGCAGGGGGATTCGGTCCTCCTCCTTCCGAGCGCGTCGTTGGTGCAGAGCCAGCAGCAGCTGCAGCAGCGGATGAGCGCCAACGCAGGGCTCCCGGGTCAGACTCGTCCGACCAGCAATGCGCCGGCCGGCGGGCGCGGCGGTGCGGCAACGCCGGCGGGTGGTAGTGCGGGCGGCGGCGGTGGTGGACGCAGCGGCGGCGGCGGCGGCGGCGGTGGTGGGCGAGGCGGTCGCTGATGCTGATCGGCGAAACGGTCCGCGTCGCCTTCGGGAGCATCCGCGCGAACAAGCTTCGCGCGGCGCTCACCATGCTCGGCGTGATCATCGGTGTCGCCGCGGTGATCACCGTGGTGGCGATGGGGAGCGGGGCGCAGAAAGCGGTGCAGGACCGGATCAACGCGCTGGGCGCCAATCTCGTCACCATCAATCCCGGCATGGGACGCGGTGTCGGCGGGGTCGCCTCGGCTGACCGGGCCGCGATGCACGTCGCTGACGCCGATTCGCTCCGCACCGAAGCGACGACGCTCGACGCCGTCGTCCCCGAGCTCTCGCGCAACCAGCAGGTGGTCTACCTCAACAACAACATCAACACGAGCATCGTGGGGACCACCGCCAACTACGTCTCGGCGCACAACTACACCATCACCTACGGGCGCAACTTCACCGACGGTGACGATGCGTCGCGTCAGCGATATGCGGTTGTCGGCTCCGACGTGCCGAAGCTCCTCAACGCCAACCCGGCGGCGGTCGTGGGACAGTCGATCGCAATCCGGCAGATCCCGTTCGAGATCATCGGCGTCCTGTCGTCGAAGGGATCGCAGGGATTCCAGAACCCCGATGAGCAGATCCTGATTCCGCTCAGCACGGCCCGCTTCCGCGTCTTCGGCAACGACCTGCTGCGCTCGATCTCGGTGATCGTCAACACCAAGGTGCCGCTCGAGCGCGGC
Source organism: Gemmatimonadales bacterium (assembly GCA_036500345.1). Taxonomy (NCBI): domain Bacteria; kingdom Pseudomonadati; phylum Gemmatimonadota; class Gemmatimonadia; order Gemmatimonadales; species Gemmatimonadales bacterium. Next base: position 109,539 of record DASYCE010000012.1, read on the forward strand.
ATGGTCGACATCGAACGGATCCTCCGCAAGCAGCACAAGATCCGCCCCGGGCAGGACGACAATTTCCAGATCCGGTCGCCGAAGGACATCCTGGCGACGCAGCAGCAGACGGCGGAAACGTTCTCGACGCTGCTCCTGTCGATTGCAGCGGTGTCGCTCCTGGTTGGTGGCATCGGCATCATGAACATCATGCTCGTGTCGGTCACCGAGCGGACCAAGGAAATCGGCATCCGCAAGGCGCTCGGCGCCACGCGCTTCACCATCATGGCGCAGTTCCTGGTGGAGGCGCTGGTCCTCTGCGTCTCGGGTGGAACGCTGGGGATCATCATCGGTGTGGGAGCGTCGATCTTCGTGAGCAAGCAGTACGGCACCACGACGGTGATCTCGCCGGTGGCGATCGCCAGCTCGTTCGTCTTCTCCGGGCTGGTGGGATTGTTCTTCGGGCTCTGGCCGGCGCGCCGTGCCGCGAGCCTCGATCCGATCGCGGCGCTGCGCTACGAGTAGCGGCGGGCGCAGTAGAGCGCGGCTACAGTGATCGACGGTACACGACACGGAAAGAGCGACGCGATTGCGTCGCTCTTTCCTTTGTCACGCTGGCGGCGCGCGATGGTCCACCCCGCCGCTACTTCTTCGCCCGCTTCTCCTTTACCGCCGTGGCCACCAACGCTTTCAATCCCGCGCGGTCGACGTCGGCAAGCGCCTTGACGTGCAGGCATCCGCCGCTCGCCTTGCACTTGCCGAGTTTCCTGATCGCGGGGCCATGGTTCCGGAGCCCGGGGATATACAGCACGATCGCCGCTTTCCGCGGAGAGAAGCCGGTGAGCGGCCAGTCGAGCTCGCGCCCGTCGGCGTATGTCATTGTGTAACTCCCAAACCCGACGATGTCGCTTCCCCACATCAGTGGTTCGGTTTTCACCACGCCAGTGAACAGCTTCACCAGTTCGGCGCAGTCGCTGCGGCGCTGCTTGTCGTCGATCTTCCTGAGGTACGACATCACATTCTCGACGGCCGGGCGTGTCTTTGCCTCTGCCATTGCGGTCTCGGTGTGGGATGGGGCGCCGCTGCGAGCGGCGACAATTAGATATACCGCCAATCGAGCAAAGGGCTATCCGCTGATTCCGGCACGACGGACATTGCCACGATCACCATGAGTGCTGACGGGAGGCGCATACCGGCAGCCCCAAAGCGCTACTTCCGCGACCACCTCCGCCGTCGCCTCCGCACCGTGCGCGGCATCGGCACATACGGCCGCAGCTCCGGCAGCCGGTCGTGAATCAGCGCCAGAAAGACATCGATACGCGTACTCAGCAATAGATGGTTTGGTGCCCCATGCTCCTCGATCAGGATCCCCGCCAGCCGGTTTTCCTCGATCCGTGCGGGATTGCGCACGCCCGGGGCCCAGATCAGCATGCCGCCGCTCGTGCCGTACAGCGGCGGTGGTGTGACCAGCTGTCCTTCTTCGACGATCGTCCGCCGCTTGAATCCGATCGCGATATGGACCGCCGGGTCGCCGACCACCGGTTCGTAGCGCGATGCCGCCAACGCATGGCCGAAGTACCTGACCGCCCTCGGCGTGACACGCGTGCGACCGACACCGCTCCTCACCTTGCTCCGTGGAAAACCTGCCACCACAAAGCGGTCGCTCGGGCGGGCGGAGCAGCCGGGGAAGAGGTCTTCGGGTCGTAGCCAGCTGCGCCATCCCGTGGGACTGGCCTCGTCGAGCGCGAGGAGCGCGGCGTCCACGGTGTCGTCGTCGGGATTGCGGGTTCCACGCGTTGCCGCAAAATGGCTCTCGCCAATAAGTGGACACCAGCAATCGCCGGCGGGCACGTGGACGGTGCTTCCCTGGAAACCGCGAAGGACATGGGTCGCGGTGAGAACCAGCCGTTGGGGCCCTGCGCGGAGCGCCACCCCGGTCCCGATCAGATCGGGCCGCCCCGACGAGAGCGAGAAGAGCGGGATCATCGCCGGGCGGAACCGGGCGATCGCGGCAGTGAGCCGCTGGGCGTTGCGCTGGACCTGGCGAGGATCGGCAATCTGCGTCATCAGCATCCTCGCTTAATACCTCTTCGGAAGTCACGGTGCATCATCGTCTTACCGCAGCGCGGCACGTTCCGCGGCAGGGCCGAGAAACTTCCCGGGGCGCGGGTCGTACCGGCAGCTAACAGACGTGGTAGCGGCGCCGCGGTCGCACGGTAGGGTGAGACTACTCGGCAGTTCGGTCCGAGCGCCGGCTTTGACGCTGTCCCAACTCCCTTCTCCCCTTTCCGGTCAGCCCATACCTTTGTTCCGATTCGAAATTCCCATCGCAGGAGACCTCGTGAGACAAACGCCCATCGTCCTCGCGCTGGCGCTCGCGTCGGCACTTCCGCCGGCACTCGCCGCCCAGGGACCCAGAAAACAGGCCCACATCCCGGTCACCGCGTACCAGCTTGCCAACGGGCTGACGGTGCTCCTCTCGGAGGATCACACCACGCCGGTCGTCGCCGTCGACGTCGAGCATCACGTCGGCTCGAAGAACGAGGAGACTGGGCGCACCGGCTTCGCGCACCTCTTCGAGCACGTGATGTTCACCGGCTCGGGACACGTGCCGTACGGGACGCACGACAAGTTCACCGAGGGGGTCGGCGGCTCGAACAACGGGTCGACCAACAACGACAAGACCAACTTCTACGAGTCGGTCCCGGCCAACTACCTCGAAACCGAACTCTGGCTCGAGTCCGATCGGATGGGATGGCTTCTCGACGCGCTCGACATCAACAAACTCAACGCGCAACGCGACATCGTGAAGAACGAACGCCGCCAGAGCTACGACAATCGTCCGTACGGTCGCGTCGATGAGATCATGAACTCGCAGATGTATCCGGCGGGTCATCCATACTACTGGCCGGTGATCGGATCGATGACCGACCTCACCGCGGCTTCGGAAGCCGACGTGAAGTCCTTCTACAACAAATGGTACGCGCCGAACAACGCCGTGCTCGTGATCGCCGGCGATTTCAACCCGGCGCAGGCGAAGGCGTGGGTTCAGAAATACTTCGGTCCGATCCCGCGCGGCCCCGCGATCACGCGCCCGGTCGTGCCCGCGGCGCATCTCGATGCGCCGAAGCGCTTCGTTTACGAAGACAACGTGTCGCTCCCCGAGCTCTTCATCAAGTGGCCGGGCGTCGGCGTCCGCTCCGCCGATCGGGCGGCGCTCAGCGTCATGGGTTCGATCATCAGTGGCGATCGGACCCAGTGGCTCACGCAGGAGTTCGTCTACAGGCGGAAGTGGGCGTCGTCGATCTCGCTCCGCCCCGACATGGACGAAAACGCCGGTACCATGGATCTCTCTGTGGTGCCGATTCCGGGGACTGACCTCACCAAGCTCGAGAGCGCGATCGATTCGGTGATCAATCGCTTCAAGGCCGAAGGCCCCACGGCGGAGCAGATGAAGAAGGCGACCGCCGGGAGTGAGTACGCGTCGTATTCGCAGTTGCAGTCGATGCTCGGCAAGGCGGTGACGCTGGCGAGCGGCTGGATCTATCACGACGATCCATCGTGGTATGCGAAGAACATCACTGATCTCCTCGCCGTCACCCCGGCCGACGTGAAGCGCGTTGCCAACGAATACCTCGGTCCCAACCGGATCGTCCTCTCCGCCGTCCCGATGGGGAAGCGCGACCTCGCGTCGCACGCCGCCGAGTCGACGCCGATTACTTCGCCGTTCGCTTCGAAGCAGGAGGTGGGACAGTGAACCGCCTGATCCAGTACACCGCGGCCGCGGCGCTCGTCGCCGTGCCGACCCTGCTCTCCGCGCAGGGCGTTGCATCCGCGTTCGACCGCACCAGGCCGCCACCGGTGGCCGGGGCACCGACCTTCAGGGTCCCCACCTGGAGCGTCGACACGCTTCCCAACGGCGCGCGCCTCGTCGTCGTCGAGAAGCATGACCTGCCGCTGGTGTCGTTCTCGATCCATTTCGACGGTGGATCGTTGCAGACCAGCGCGAAACAGGGCGTGGCGAATTTCGTCGGGGCGATGATGCGTGAGGGGACCGCGACCCGCACCGGCGACCAGATCAACGACGAGCTCGCGCTTCTCGGCACCAACGTCGGCTTCGGCATCGGGACGGAATCGGGGAGCGCGTCGTTTTCGTCGCTGGCGCGCAACTTCGACCCGACGCTCGCGATCATGATGGACATGATGCTGCATTCGACCTTCCCGGCGCCGGCGCTCGAACGTCTCCGTGCGCAATCGCTCGCGGCATACACCCGCGGACAGGACGTGGTCGGAACGGTGGCGGGGGAGATCGCACCGAAGCTGCTCTATGGCGATCAGCCGTACGGTCGCGTCACCGACGATGCTGATATCCGGGCCGTCACGCGCGACGACGTCGCGAATCTCGCGAAGGAGTACTTCGTCCCGGCGAACGCGACGGTGTACGTCGTCGGCGACATGACCCGCGCCGAGGCCAGGGCGAAACTGGCGAAGGCGTTCGAAGGGTGGCCGAGGAGCGGACAGCAGATCGCGATCTCGTATCCGGCGGCCCCGGAACCGAGCGCGACGACGATCTACTTCGTCGACATGGCGAACAAGCCGCAGTCGGAAATCGTGCTGACGCGTCCGCTCCCGCCGGAATACTCTCCCGACATGGCGAAGATGGACGTTACCGACGCGATCCTCGGTGGCCTCTTCCAGTCGCGGCTCAACCTCAACATCCGCGAAGTGCACGGATACTCGTACGGGTTCAACTCGTTCTCCGGCTGGCTCAAGGGCCCGGGGAGTGAGCGCGCGCAGGGCGCAGTCACGCGCGAGAAGACCGATTCGTCACTGATCGAGGCGATGAAGGAAGTGCGCGGGATGACCGGCCCGAAGCCGGCGACGGCGGATGAACTCACGGCGGCGAAGAACTCGCTGACCCTCTCGCTCCCGTCCGATATGCAGTCGATCGCCGGGATTTCGTTCATCGTGTCGCGGATCGTCGACAACAATCTCCCGCACGACTGGTGGTCGCAGTACATCACGCAGGTCAACGGCACGACCGCCGCCGATGTGGCGGCAATGTCGGCGAAGTACATGGACCCGAACCACCTGATCATTCTGGTGGTGGGCGATGGCGCCAAGATCGGCGCGTCGGTGCGCGCGACGGGCATCGCGCCGGTCGTCACGCTCGACAAGACCGGCAAGAAGCTCAACCAGTAGCCGCAGTGTGATGGAGACTCCGGTGCGCGATGCCCATCGCGCACCGGAGTCTTTTATCGTCCGGCGCCGTCCGTCGCCGGTGCGGTACCGGCGCCCACGGCGATCGGCCGCCACGCGATCGCTTCCCACGCCGCGTCGAGCGTGGCAATGGCGTGCGGGTGTGTTGCGGTCCATTCCCGCGACGCAACCTGCTCCACCGCGAACGAGACGAGCGTCAGCCAGACCGCGGTCCAGAGTTCCACCACGCCGGCGCGGACCGTTCCTTCCTGCTTCCCGCGGGCGATCAGGTGCTCCAGCCCCTGCCGCAGCTCGACGGACGATGCGCGCGACGCGTCATCGAGATCGGCAGCGGCTCGGGGGCCGAGGAGCATTCGCATCCGCGCGGGGTCATCCTGTGCCGCTGCGAGCCAGACGCGGCCGAGGGCCGTGAGGCGGTCGCCGACCGTCGGCGCGGTCGAATTCCCGGCGTCGCGCACCAGCGTCGCCCCCCACCGCTGCACCTCCTGGTAGGCGACGTTGAGCAGCGCTTCCTTGCTCGGGAAGTGGCGGTAGATCGTCCCCTCGGCCACACCTGCATGCCGGGCAATCATCGGCGTGGTGGTGGCGTGGAAGCCGGTGGTGGTAAAGAGGGCACGGGCCGCTTCGAGGAGCCGATCGCGCGTCGTCTGTGGTGCTTCGGCCATCCGCCCTCTCGCATCCGGGTCCGGTTATTTTCGTCCGGCCAACAGTTTTCTGCCACCAAAGGCAAGCCATGAAGATGCTGGTACTCGGCGCCGGACTGCAGGGTTCCGCCTGCGCCTTCGACCTCCTGCACGATCCCGACGTCACCCAGGTCACGCTGGCCGATATCCAGCCGGAACGCCGGGCACGCTTCCTCAACGCCGTCAGCGATCGACTTCGCCCGGTTCCGCTCGACGTGACAGATCATACCGCAGTCCGCGCGTTGATGGCGGATCATGTCGCCGTGATGAGCGCCCTGCCCTATTACTTCAACGGCCCGATGGCGAAACTTGCCGTCGAAGTCGGCTGTCATTTCGCCGACCTCGGCGGCAACACCGACATCGTGATGGAGCAGAAAAAACTCAACGACGAGGCGCACGCCAAGGGGCTGTCGATCATGCCCGACTGCGGCTTGGCACCGGGGATGGTGAACATCCTTGCCGCTGAAGGGATTCGGCGACTCGATCGCGCCGACCGCGTGCGGATCTTCGTCGGCGGATTGCCACAGCATCCCGAGCCGCCGCTCAATTACCAGATCGTCTATTCGCTCGAAGGAGCGCTCGACTACTACACCACGCCGTCATGGATCCTCCGCGACGGCAACGCGACGACCGTCGACGCATTGAGCGAAGTCGAGCATCTCGCGTTCTCCGAACCGATCGGGACGCTTGAGGCATTCCATACCGCGGGCGGCGTGTCGACGATGCCGTTCACCTTCGAGGGGAAGGTGCGCGAGATGGAATACAAGACGCTGCGCTACCCGGGACACGTTGCAATCATGCGGCCGATTCGCGAGCTCGGTCTCCTCGATCTTGAACCGGTCAAGGTGAAGGGCCATCCCGTCGTCCCGCGCGACGCTTTCATTGCCTCCGTCTCGCCCAAGCTCACCAAGCCGGAGGGCCGCGACCTGGTGGCACTGCGGGTGATCGTGTCGGGCGACAAGCATGGCAAGCCGCTCACCACGCAATTCGATCTCCTCGACTACTTCGACGAGGCGCACCATGTCTCGGCGATGATGCGCACCACCGGGTATTCGCTCTCAGTCACCGGGCTGGTGCAGGCGCGGCGGCAGGTGATTCGCTTCGGGGTGACGACGCCGGACGAAGGGATGCCGTTCGATCACTACATCGAGGGGCTCAAGCGGCGCGGGATCGTGATCCACGAATCCTGAGCATACGGCGCGGCGATGGGGGGCATGGACGGGATGACCGGCTCGCTACCAGCTCCACCCGCTCTGCAGGTAGAACCGTGTCGCATGCTGGGCGCGGCCAACGGTGGCGGTGAGGACGGCGCTCCGCAGCAGACGGAGCGCAATCCCGCCGCCCGCCCCGACCACCCAATCCTCGAGCGCGCCGCCACTGGTCCGAAGCGCCGCAACCTGACCCGGGATGCCGACCTGGGTGAGCGTCACGCCGAGCGGCGGAGTGCGGCTCCCGTCGACAAACCCGAGCACCGAAAGGCCGCCGCCGGGGAACGTGGCGATGCGCTGCCGGATTTCGGCGGTACCAAGGGTCACCTTTGAGCCCGTGAGATCGCCGGTGGGGAGCGCGCGATTCGATTCGAATCCGCCGCCGGCGACAATTTCATCTTCCCACGCAGGGATGGTGCGCCACGCATCGACGGGGACACCGTCTGACCCGCTCACCACCCGATATCCGCCGCGACCGGTGATCACCATCGATGACGTCGCTGGAATCCAGAACGCACCAAGCAGGTAGAAACCGTGGTAGCCGCCAGCCGCCGATCCTCCGAGCATTCCGCCCTGGAGGAGTGCACCGCGCTCAGTGTCGTATTCCCGGTCGCGGAGGTCGGCGACGACGCCAACCCGGATCCGCGAATCTGACGCGCTCCCCGCGGACGTGACCTCGTCTCCCTCATCAGGTGCGCTGACCCGGACGACTTCGCCGCGCGCAGCGATCGCAACCGGCCCCGCAATGCGGCGAGTGATCTCGACGCTTCCGAAAGACCGATGCGCCCGGACGAAGGTCGACATGCCGGTAAAGCCGGCGTCGGCACGCGAATAGGTCTCACGATCGGCCTGCGCGATCACCTGTGCGCGCCACCCGGTTGCCAGGTGCGGCATGTCGGCGCGGAGTCGGAGCAACCACATGTCGCGCGTCGAATATCCGCCTTCGATCGCCACTTGCCGGTCAACGGAGGTGCGCGCGTTCCACCGCGATTGCTGAAACCAGACGACTCGGCCCATCGCCATCACGCCGTCATTCGGCTCGGCGGTGACGTAGGGGAAATACGACAGCCGCCACGGATATGAAGCGGTGGAGTCGATTTCGGCCGTCGTTTGCTGCCCCGCAGCCGGACCAATGCCGGCACCGAATATCAGCGCAAGTAGCAAGACGATCGCTCGACTGCGCAGTCGTTCCCTCGACCCCACGGCCGCGTTGCGGCCGCTGCGCTCGGGACGACGGGCCGCCTCGCTCGGGATGACAAAGCCGATCCGGCGTCGCGAGCCGATCACGAATAGAGTACCGCGCACTGCTCGCTGCGAGGACCCTTCTCGTCACACACCGCGAACGGCGACGACGTCATCGCCGCCGCGCCGTATTCGCCCGCCTTGTTCACGGCGTAGTACTGCAGCTGGAACGTCGGCTTTCCCCCCGCGCCGATCCATTTCGCCGGGATCACCTGCATCACACGCTTGAGTGTCGCCAGGCATGCATCGGTGGGGTGCATCCCGCGCCGCATGTTGTCGACCGTCAGAGCGCCGCCGGTGGCGAGGATATTCGCCTCGCCGAGGCCGGTGGACCCTGCCGAACCGACATCGTTGTCGGTGTACTGGCCGGCGCCGACGATGGCAGAATCACCGACGCGTCCCGGCACCTTCCAGGCGACACCGCTCGTCGTCACGATCGACGACATGTCGCCCTTGGCGTCGACCAGCATCATCGGATTGGTCCCGGTGGTGTACATCAGGATCTTCTTGTTCGCCGGCACGTCGACGTAGTTGTCGTCGGCGTTGAGATTGGCGCGCCACCGCAGCCAGGCCTCGCGCGATTCCGGCGTGAGGAGGTCCTCCGCCTTGTACCCGTACGAGACGGCAAACTTCTGGGCGTCTTCTCCCACCAGCATGATGTGATTGGTGTACTGCATGATCAGCCGGACGATCTCGCTCGGCGTCTTGATCCCCTCCAGCGCACCGACGGCACCTGCCCGCCTGGTCGGACCGTGCATGCACGACGCGTCGAGCTGCACCACGCCCTCCGCGTTTGGGAGGCCGCCGTATCCCACCGACTGGTCGGCCGGGTCGAGTTCCTCGATCTTGACTCCTTCGACGCCGGCATCGAGGGTGTCCGCCCCCTTGGCCAGGAGGTCGAACGCCCGCTTCACGCCGCGCAGCCCATTGTTGCTGGAGACGACGCACGGACGCGCCGCGGCGCGCCGCAGGATCGTCGGCGCCGCGATCAGCTCGCGCGGAAGGAGCGCGCTCCCGGCGACGGCCGCCCCGGCGGCTCCGAGAAAGGAACGGCGTGATACGGCGGGTTCCGACATGATTGCTCCAAGTGGGAAAGAAGGAAAGTACGACGCCGTTTCCGGCGTGTCACCTTTGACCTTGCGCGATTCGCACCCAGATTTGCCCCATGCCCGAACCGCGCCGTCCCAGGCTCGACCCGTCGATCTTCCATCTTCCGGTCGAGCGGATGCGAGACGGATACTATTCCGACAAGTACTTCGTTCGAGCGCGCTCCGTCCTCGAGCGCGATCACTACAATCCCCGCGTCACGGTGCAGGTCTTCGGCAAGGCGAATGCGTTTCTCGGTGGCATCGACGAGGCGATCGCGATGCTCAAGCTCTGCAGCGCCGACTGGAAGTCACTCGAGGTCCGCGCCCTCTACGACGGCGACCCGATCACCCCGTTGGAAGTGGTCCTCGAGATCGAGGGCCCGTATGCCGATTTCACCCATCTCGAGACGCTGTACCTCGGCGTCCTCGCGCGCCGCACCCGCGTCGGGACCAACACCCGCCGCGTTGTCGACGCCGCCTTCCCCAAGCAGATCATGTTCTTCCCCGCACGTCACGACCACTGGCTGGTCCAGACCGGCGACGGCTACGCGGCGCACATCGCCGGCGCGATCGGTGTGTCGACCGATGCCCAGGCGTCGTGGTGGGGAAGTGAAGGGATCGGGACCGTACCGCACGGCCTGATCGCCGCGTACGGCGGTGACACCGTCCTCGCGTCGAAGAAATTTCTCGAGCACATGGAGAGCGATGTCCGCCTCGTGACGCTGGTCGATTTCGAGAACGATTGCGTCAAGACGTCGCTCGAACTCGCCGACGCGCTCGGCGACCGGCTCTACGGCGTCCGCATCGACACCAGCGAAATGCTGGTCGACAAGTCGGTGATTCCGCTGATGGGTCGCACCAAACCGACCGGCGTGACGCCGCAGCTGGTGGAAAATGTCCGCACCGCCCTCGACCAGGCGGGCCACCGCGCGGTGCGCATCGTCGTGTCGGGCGGGTTCACGGCGGAGAAGATTCGCGAGTTCGAGACGTTGCAGGTACCGGTCGATGCCTACGGCGTCGGCTCGTCACTCTTTCAGGGTCGGTTCGACTTCACCGCCGACGTGGTGAGGCACGAAGGGAAGCCGTGCGCCAAGGTGGGCCGCGCGTACCGTCCGTCGCCGCGGCTGGAGTACGTCCGGTGAGCGTCATCTGCTGGGATGTCGACACCCAGGTCGACTTCATGATGGCCGATGGAAAGCTCGCTGTCCCCGGTGCCGAAGCGATCATTCCCGCCCTCGATCGACTCACTTCATGGGCGCACGCGTCCGGAATCCAGATCGTCGCAACCGCCGACGACCACGACGTCGGCCACGCCGAGATCACGGATCACCCCGACTGGCAGTCGACCTTTCCGCCACACTGCATGCGCGGCACGCATGGTCAGACGAAAATTGCCGCCACCCGATTGCGCGATCCGCTGATCTTCCAGCCGGTGCCGCTCGATCAGGGCGAGGTCGAACGGGCGGTTCGCAGGCACACCGGCGATTTTCTCCTCAACAAGCCGGGGACCGACGTCTTCCGCTGGAATCCCAACGCGGCCACGGTGCTCGACACGCTGGCGCCCGATCGCATCGTGCTCTACGGCGTGGCGACCGACTTCTGCACCCGGGCCGCCGTCATGGGCGTCGCCCGGCTCCGACCCGAGGCCGAATTGCAGATCGTGACCGACGCAATTCGCGGGATCAACGAACCGGCGAGTCGCGCGCTCCTGGTGGAATGGAGTGCCGCGGGATACACCCTCACCACTTCCGATGCGGTGACAGCATGACGCTGTCGGGGCGCTACTTCATCCCCGGTCCCGTCGAAGTCGATCCCGAAGTAGCCGCGGCGATGCTCCGTCCGATGATGGGCCATCGCGGCCCCGCGGCACATGAGCTCGTGGCCCGGATCCAGCCGGGATTGCAGGCGCTCTTCGGCACCAGGCAGTCGGTGATGATGCTCACCGGCTCGGCGACCGCGATGCTCGAGGCGGCGATCCGTTCCGGTGTCCGCGATCGCGCGCTCTGCATCATCAGCGGCCTCTTCGGGCAACGAATGGCCCGCATTGCCGAACGGTGCGGCAGGGAAGTGGTCCGCCTGCACGTCCCTGAAGGTGGCGTGCTCGAACCCGAGCTCCTCGACCGCATGCTCGACGGTCCGCCGTTCGACACCGTCACCATGGTCCATTCGGAGACGTCGACCGGTGCGCTCGCGCCGGTCGAGGATCTGATCGCGCGATTCCGCAACGATCCCGGGGTCGTGACGATCGTCGATGCCGTGTCCTCGCTCGGCGGGATCGAGATTGCCACCGATCGCTGGGGCGCCGATTTCGTCTTCACAGGATCGCAGAAGGCGATGGGGCTTCCCCCGGGTCTCGCCTTTGGTGCGGCCAGCGAAAAGTTCATCGACCGGTGTCGCGGCATCGACGATCGCGGCTTCTATCTCGACGTGATCGATCTCCTCGCCGCGGCGCAGGAATCGCGCTTTCCGCAGACGCCGGCGCTGCCGATCGTCTATGCGCTCGACACGCAGCTGCAACGGATCGCAGCCGAAGGGCTCGCCGCGAGATTCGCGCGGCATCGGACCATGCGCGAGATGGTCGAGCGCTGGGTCGCACGCCACCAGCGCTGCGGTATCCTCGCGCCCCCCGGTCGCCGGGCCGATACGGTGACGGCGCTGGTGATGGCGCCGGGCCGCTCGGCCGAAGCGGTTGCCGCGACGTTGAAGCACCAGGGATGGGATGTGGCGCTCGGCATCGAGCCGGACAACGACCGATTCCTCCGCATCGGGCACATGGGAGACCTTCTCCCCGAGCAACTCGCGGCGCTCCTCGCGGCGCTCGAACCCCTCCTGTAGCACCCCCGGTCACGCCGCCGCTCCGCCGCACTCTGATTCCTGTCTCTCACTCTCGGTGTGCTCCCGGCCCGCCCGATCGTCAGGACAGCGTTCCGCTTCTTAACGCCGTCGCTGCTTCGCCGTCCTTTGACTGTGCCGGCGATGAAACACCGATCAGGTCACTACACCACTGCGAGGGAATCGATATGAGGTACACTCGTCTTCTTGTTGCCGGGCTGCTGGGACTCGCAGCCGCGTGCAGCAGCACGGACAACACCGCGCCAGGGACGTCGACCGACGACGCACAGATCAACGGCGACATTTCGGCCGCGGCCGCCGACGGATTCGCGGAAGACATCAACGTGATCAGCGGCATGGATGGTCAGGTCGGCTCGACCGCGTCGATCAACGGCGGCGCCGACATCATGGGACGGGGCGGATGGCGCCCGGGGCTCACCGGCTGCTCGTTCGTCGGTGGATCGTTCAACTGTCCGGCGACGCTCAAGAACGGTCTCAACGTGACGCGGACGATCACCTTCCTCGACGCGAACAGCCAGGACCAGACCGGGTACGATTCGCTCCTTACCGCCTCGATTCACGTCCTGGCCGAAGTGAGCGGCGATCGCACCAATGGTCCCTGGAGTGCCACGGTCGACCGGCACCGCGATTTCACCGTCACCGGCCTGCTCGGCAGCGAGACGAGTCGCACCGTCAACGGCACAGGCAACGAAACCGTGGAGCGGTCGCGCGACACCAAGAACGAGCGGGCGTATGACCTCACCTGCTCGAGCACCATTACCGACGTCGTCCTCCCGGTCCGCGACGATGGCGGCAATGGATGGCCCACCGCCGGCACGATAACCCGGACCTGCACCATCAACGTGACCGCCGGACCGAACGCCGGGAAGACAGTGACGCGCACCGTGACCATCACCTTCGGTGGATCGTCGGACGTCACGGCGACGATCGGTGGCGCGACATTCACCATCAACCTCGGCACCGGGACGTCGTCGCTGACCAGCTGACGCGGGCAGGTTGCGCTGCACGAACGAAGGGCCTCGCACCGGGGCCCTTCGTTCGCAGGCTGATCTCCTTCACTCTCATGCGGTCCCCAGCCATATTGGCCGCATGTCGGAGTACGATCCCCAGGCAGTGGAAGCGAAGTGGCAGGCGCGTTGGCGCGAGGAGCGCACCAACGAGCCTGATCTCGCCCAGGCCAGGCGACCCTTCTACAACCTGATGATGTTCCCCTACCCCTCGGCCGAGGGATTGCACGTGGGGAACATGTTCGCCTTTACCGGCGCCGACGTGTACGGCCGGTTCAAGCGGATGCAGGGATGGGATGTCTTCGAACCGATGGGATTCGACGCCTTCGGGATCCACTCGGAGAACTTCGCCCTCAAGATCGGCGTGCATCCCGCCGAACTGATTCCTCGCAACATCGCGACCTTCACGCGGCAGCTGACGCGAATGGGGGGGATGTTCGCCTGGGATCACGTGCTGTCGACGACGGATCCATCGTACTACCGCTGGACCCAGTGGCTCTTCCTGCAGCTCTTCAAGCGCGGGCTCGCCTACCGCAAGAAGGGCGCGGTCAACTGGTGCCCGTTCGACAAGACTGTCCTAGCCAATGAGCAGGTGATCGCCGGCGCGTGCGAACGCTGCGGAACGATGGTCGAGCAGCGCGTCCTCGAGCAGTGGTACTTCCGGATCACCGACTACGCAGAGCGGTTGCTCGCCAATCTCGACGATCCGGCGAAGATGGACTGGTCGAGTTCGACGGTCATGGCACAGAAGAACTGGATCGGCCGGAGCGAGGGAACTGAACTCACCTTCGACGTGATCCCGCAGTCGGCCGGCAACCGGATCACCGTCTACACCACTCGTGTCGACACGGTGTTCGGAGCGACGTTCATCGTGCTCGCCCCCGAGCATCCGCTGGTCGACGCGATCGCCACGCCCTCGCGGCGCGCGGAGGTTGACGCCTATCGCGCAGCCGTTGCCGCCCGGGACCTCGTCTCGCGCAAGGTGGGCGACAAGGACAAGACCGGTGTCTTCACCGGCGCGGTGGCCACGATCGACGGCATCGGTCGCGAACTTCCGGTCTGGATCGCCGACTACGTGCTGATGGAATACGGCACCGGTGCCATCATGGGCGTCCCCGGTCACGACGAACGCGATTTCGACTTCGCCCGCAAGTTCGATCTCCCCATCGTGCGGGTGATCGCCGGCGCCGCCGACGATCCCGCGGCCCCGCTCGACCAGGCATGGGTCTCCGATTCGACCGACGATCGCGTGGTGAATTCCGGTTCATTCACCGGATTGATGCCCGCCGCCGCACGCGAAGCGATCACCGCGATGCTCGAGGAGGCGGGAACGCCTGCGCATCTGATCGTGCGGCGCAAGACCCAGTACCGCCTCTACGACTGGTGCATCTCGCGGCAGCGGTACTGGGGTCCGCCGATTCCGATCATCTATTGCGAGACGTGCGGCGCGGTGCCGGTCCCGGAAGATCAGTTGCCGGTGATTCTCCCACCGCTCGAGGATTTCCGCCCGGACGATTCGGGGATCTCCCCGCTGGCGCGCAACGACGCGTGGTACCGCGTGCCGTGTCCCGCGTGCGGCGCACCGGCGCGGCGGGAGACCGATGTTTCCGACACCTTCCTCGATTCGTCGTGGTACTTCCTGCGGTATCCGAGTACCGGCGTCGACGACCGCGCCTTCGATCCGGAGATCACCCGCCGCTGGCTTCCGGTGACCAGCTACATCGGCGGCAATGAGCACGCGGTACTCCACCTGCTCTATTCCCGTTTCGTCACCATGGTGCTGCATGATGCCGGACTCCTCGATTTCGAGGAGCCGTTCCGCCGTTTCCGCGCGCACGGCCTGATCATCAAGGAAGGGTCGAAGATGTCGAAGTCGCGCGGGAACGTGGTCGTTCCCGACGACTACATCGCGCGCTGGGGCGCCGATACGCTGCGCACCTACCTCATGTTCCTCGGGCCGTATCAGGAGGGCGGAGATTTCCGTGACGCCAGCATCAGCGGCCCGCGGCGCTTCCTCGATCGCGTCTGGGACCTCGTCACGCAGGCGACCGATCCTGATTGCCGCGACGCCGAGATCCGGCACGATGTGATGGTCAAGTGGCACCAGACCAAGCAGCGGGTCGCGAGCGAGATCGAGGCGCTGCACTACAACACTGCGATCGCCGCGCTGATGGAACTGGTCAACACGCTCCGCGACCAGAACTGCTCCGAGCACACGGTGATCGTCGAACTCGTGCAGATGACGGCGCCGTTCGCACCGCATTTTGCCGAAGAGTGCTGGCAGCGACTCGGTCAGCACGGGTCGGTCTTTGATTCGTCGTGGCCGCCATTCGATCCGGCGCTCACCGTGACCGACGACGCGACGATCGTGGTGCAGGTCAACGGGAAGGTGCGCGGCAACATCGTCGTGGCGCGGGACGCTGGAGAAGATGCGGTGCGGGCGCTGGCGGAAGCCGACGAATCGGTGCAGCGCCATCTCGCCGGGAAGGTGGTGCGGAAGGTGGTCTACGTCGCGGGGCGGCTGATCAACTTCGTGGTCGCCTGACGATGGCTGACGTGATCGCCTTCGACGACTTCCTCAAGGTCGATGTCCGGGTGGGACGCGTCGTCGCGGCGCGACCGAACCCTGCCGCGATCAAGCCGGCGATCCATCTCGAGGTCGATTTCGGGGAAGAGATCGGCATCAAGCACTCGAGCGCGCAGCTCACCGTGCACTATACGCCGGAATCGCTCATCGGCCGACTGGTGATCGCAGTGGTGAATTTCGCGCCGAAACGGATTGCCGGCGTCAAGAGCGAAGTGCTGGTCCTCGGCGTCCCCGACGCGAACGGCGCCGTAGTCCTCCTCCATCCCGACCACGACGTGCCGCTCGGCGGCCGGCTCTTCTAGCTACATCGCCGGCATCGGCGATCCCTCGAGCCGCGCCTTCAATCGCTTCAATTCCGCTTCCGACATCAGCCGGAACGCTGCCACCATCAGCTTCGACCCGACATCAAGGGCCGCGCCCTGCACCTTGCTACCGGTATCGCCGCGGCCGGCGCGCATCGAGTCGATCGCCGGAGATGCGATGGTACTGATCACCTTCGTTGAATCGCCGGCCGCAACCAGCGAATCGCGACGCATCGCGAAGATCTGGCCGCTCGAATCACTCCGCATCTGCAGCACGAGCAGATGCGATGGATACACCTCGCCGACGGTCCAGGTGTAACGATTTCCGGCACTGGTCCCCCGGGCCGTGCGCTGCACCAGCAGCGAATCGCCCGGTGCGACGGTGCCGTGGTGCGACGCAGTGATCGTCACTCCGTTCCCCATCCAGATCGCCATCGAATCCGGGTCAGCCAGCGAAGCGAACACCCGTTCGGGAGACGCAGCGATCGTGACAGTGGCGGAGTCTCCACCAGATGTGAGTTTGTGGTATCCATACCAGCCGGCGCCGGCGACCAGCAGAATCAGGGCGACAGCTGCCCCGACGATCCATTTCCACATCGATGCCCCTCGGTTCGGATTCGCGGCGGAACGTAACCCCGGGCGGGGCGAAGAATGCAACTCGCGACGCCCCGGCCACGTCCGGCATCTATACTCTTGCCATGACCAAAGCCGTGACCATGGACGCCATGTCCCTACCGGAAGCCGATGCCCTGATCGCCCGAGCCAAGCTCGGCGATCCTGTGGCGCTGGAAGCGCTCTATCGAGCGCATTCGACGGCCGTGTACAATCTGGCCCGGCGCATCTGCCGGACCACCGAAGACGCGGAAGACATCCTCCAGGAGACCTTCTTCGAGGTATGTCGTAGTATCCGCAACTACCGAGGCGATGGTTCCATCTGGGGATGGATCCGGAGCGTGGCATCCAGCAAGGCGCTGATGCGGCTCCGGCGGAACAAGTATCGCGATACCGATGAACTCGACGACGACCTGACACCCGCCCGGAGCGCCTCGGCAGCGCTCCGGATGGACCTCGAGACCGCGCTGCAGCAGCTGTCGGACACGGCCCGCGCCGTGGTCTGGCTGCACGATGTCGAGGGATATACCCACGAAGAAATCGCCGGCCAGATGGGGAAGACCGCCTCGTTCTCGAAGTCGCAGCTGGCGCGGGCGCATGCCCGGCTCCGGGTGTGGCTGGGTGAGGAGGCAGCGGTATGACCACCGTACATCTCGACATGGAGCAGCTGCTGGCGCTGCGCGATGGCGACCGGAGCGAACCCGGCATCGCCTCGGCACAGCAGCACCTGGCACACTGCCCCATCTGTCAGCTTGAACTCGATCGGCTCCATCAGCGTACCGCTCGGTTGCGGGCGCTGCCGTCGCTCGCACCCGGCCAGAACGAATTCCCGGCCGTGCGCGAGCGGCTCGCCGTCGATCGCCGGCACCGCACCTGGCGTGCGACCGCGACCGTCGGGCTCGCAGCTGCCGCGGCGCTGCTCATCACGCTGATCGGCCGCGACCTGATCCGGCCGACGCGGCTCGACGCCGAGGAGCAGCTCAACAGTGAAATCAGCAAGTCGCAGCAGCTCGAACTCGAGTTGCACGACTGGAATCCGGACCAGCGCGTGATCGACGGCCGCACGGCGGTCGTGGTCGTGCAACTGGAGAATCGGATCGCCGCACTCGATGCCCAGCTCGCCGCCGCGGCGCAACTCGATCGCAACGCGCGGATGCACCGTGAACTCGAGCTCTGGCAGCAGCGTGTCGGCTTGATGAGCGCCCTGGTCGACGTGCACCTGACCAAGGCAAGCAACGTCGGAATGTGATCCATACCCCCTGGGAAGGAGTTGGCAGCATGCGTCATCTCATCGCACTCGGCCTCACCGTTGGCATCGTGGCTCCTGCCATGGCGCAGACCGAAGTGATCATCCGCCGGCCGGGGGAGAAGGATCAGGTGATCCACGTCGATTCCACGCGAAACGGGTCGTACTCGTTCAAGTGGGACTCGAACACCTTCAAGTGGGATCAGGCACCTGTGCGCGAGCAGGCGATGCTCCTCAATCGCCAGGCGGAAACGCTGCGGAATGAGCTCTCGAGCCGTCGGTTCGACTCGTTGATGTCGCAACTGTCCCACATGAAGATCGAGTCCCTCAACGTGCAACGTCTCGCCACGCGCTCGCGCCAGGCGCAGGACGAAATGAAGAGCGCGATGACCAACATGAATCGCGCGATGGAGCGGATCAACCGCCGCCAGCCGCATCTCGGCGTGGTGATCGAAACGGCGCCGCGCGGGACCGACAGTTACGGGGCCTACATCAGTGCAGTCACGCCGGGGAGTCCCGCGGAAAAGGCGGGGATCATGGCGGGTGACATCATCACGCGGATCGCCGGCCAGTCGGTACTGGGCAAGTCCGGGCGCAACGATGACGAAGAGTCGGCATCGCCGGGGCTCCGGCTCATCACGCTGATCTCCGCGCTCAAGCCCGGCAAGCAGGTCGACGTCGAGCTCCGCCGCGGCAGCTCGACGCGGACCGTGAAGGTCACGCCGCAGGAAGACGACGACGTGATCACGTTGAACATGATGCCGAAAATCGCCCAGGGATTCGGCGAAGGATTCGGGACTGGCGTCGGCGTCGGTGAAGTAAGCCCGCGGGTCCGGCTGCAGGCAACGCCGATGCCGCCGATGGCGATGTCCCAGGGCTTCGCGTTCGACAATGCGGTGCCGTCGGCATCGACGTTCTACATCTCGGGCACCAATTCGCTCTTCGGCAACCTCGAGCTGACGGCGATGAACGACAAGCTCGGCTCGTACTTCGGCACTGGCGAGGGAGTCCTGGTCGTGAATACCATGACCGCGCGCCGCCCATTCATGATCCAGAGCAGGGGCGCCGACTCGGCGTACCGGGTCGGGCGCGGATCCGCTACGGCTCGTGCGCGGGTCGACACCTTCGACACCGACGGCAACCGGATGGAGCAACCGAAGACGAGCACCCTCGGTCTCGAACCGGGCGACGTGATCGTTTCGGTCGACGGTCGCAAGGTGACGACCCCATCACAGCTGATGCGGATCGTGGCGACCTACGATCACGGCGATGAATTCAAGCTGCAGATCATGCGGCAGAAGCATGCCGAAACCCTTCCGGTCAAGATGCCCTGAGATTCGCCTCTCCCGGGCACGCCAACGGGGCGCTGACGAAAGTCGGCGCCCCGCTGTGCTTAGATTTGTCGCGTGACTCGCCGGCCGATGCTCTTCCTCCGTGCGCTGGTGCTGCGATGCCCGCATTGCGGCAGGGGCGGCATCTTCCGACACTGGTTTGCGATGAAGGAGCACTGTCCCGCCTGCGGTCTGTCGCTCGCCACGGGGAACCGCGTCGGCGCGTACATCCTCAACCTCTTTACCGCCGAATCGCTGCTGCTGGTGATCCTCGTGGTCGTCGTGGTGGAACGGTGGCCCAATCCGCCGTGGAATCTCCTGCAGTGGCTGGTGCCGATCTGTGCGCTCCTCGCGCCACTCGCGTTCTACCCGTTTTCCAAGCTCGTCTTCGTTGCGATCGACCTGGCGATGCATCCGGGTGCCGAGCCGGATCGACTGGTGCACGAGATCGGGAGTGAACCGGGCGCGTCTGGCAGGTCGTAGGCCACTGCCCCGCATCCGGCCGTCCAATGCAGGTCGGGCGCGAAGCGCCGGCCATCGGTCGTCGCGGAACTCGCGTGCGCCACAGGGGAACGATTTAGTCCCGCCACTTCCTCCAGATCAGCGCGACGAGGAAGTACGCGACCACTGCTCCCACCGTCACGTCGCTGAGGAAGTGCGCCTGCGCCTCGACACGCGTGATGGCGCACGCCGTCGCGAGCCCAACCCAAACCGGCCATGCACGCGGATAGAATCGGCACAGCAACCACGCGCCGCTGAATGCCACCAGCGCATGACTGCTCGGCAATCCGATGTCCGTGGTCTTGAACGGCTGGATGCTGAATGGGCGGAAGTAGTAGGCACCCTGATGCAGCCCCGGTCGCTCTCGGCGCAGCAAAATCTTGAGGATCTCGCAGAGCGCGCCCCCCGCGGTCGGAACCAGCGCCAGCAGCAGCGCTCGCCGCGTGTTCCGGGTCTCGAGCCAGAGCGCCAGCGCCATGAGCAGCCAGATCGGGAGGTAGCCGACGGTACGCAACATCCGGCCGAGGTCGCGGTCGTAGATTCCCGGGCTGACGAGATGACGGAACGCCCATCTGTCGCCGAGGTGGGCCAGGACGATCGCCACCACCGCCAGGATGGCAATTCGAACCGAAGAGCGCATCGCCCAATATATTCGAACGATGCGACCGACTTCGATGCGCCTTTTCGCCGCCGCCGCGGTTGCTCTCGGCGCATCCGCCGCGCCCGCTGCGCTCGCGGCGCAGGACATCCCGCCATACGTGCCGGCCAATCCGCTGCTGGCATCGCGAAGCGCGCTCTATCTCCAGCCGTTCATTGCACCGCACGGGGGATGGCAGGTCCGGATCCTCGGCGACTACTACAACGCAATCGAAGTCGCCGACGCACCGGTGGCCGGCGGAGGATTCCACAGCACGCTCTTCGACGCCGAGGTCCTGCAAGCTGACGTCTGGGCCACCAAGGAGATTTCGTCGCATGCATTCGTGATCGCGAATCTTCCGATTCGCGGCGGATACAATGGCTTTCTCGACGGGTTCCTCAACTGGTATCACCGGCTGATCGGCATCGCCGTCCCGGCGCGGAACCAGCAGCCGGACAATCAATTCCAGTGGCGGTTCACCCTCCCCGACACCGTCGTCTCACGCGATGCACCGGGAACGTTCATCGGCGACGCGCGGGTCGGTGGCGGGCTCCGGTTCGGCCGCGCCGAACTGATCGGCACGGTGACTGCGCCGACAGGGAACACCGACGGGTGGACGCGTCACACCATCGGAACGTCAGTCACGCTGGTCGCCGATGTCGTGCGCAACGATCGCATCACCCTCGACGCGGGCGCGACCGGGGGAATCACGCCGCGGAACGGACCGCCTTCGATTGCGCAATTCGAACGGACTGCATTTGCCGGAGGTTTTGCCGGCCTTCGTTGGCGTTTCGCCGGACGCCAGGCGGTCTTCGGCACCGCCTGGGTTCAGTCAGCCAATTGGCAGGGAACCGGGTGGGACGCCTGGGACAATGGCGAGGTCACCACCGACTTCGGCTTCCTCCTTCGCCCGTCGCGCCATGGTCCGGAGCTTCAACTTGGCATGACGCAGGACCTCATTCCACGCGGCCCTGCGATGGATGTCGGCTTCACGATCGGATTGCGTTGGCATTGATTACCTGACCGGAACATCGTTGTTGGCGCCGAGCGGCGTGTGCATCGCTTCCATGCGCAACACCGGATGGTGACGCCAGAGCCAGATGACCATCGCCGCACCTGCGAGCGCGTTCGCGGCCAGGACCCCGAGGAATGGAAACATCCCGCGCACCACTTCCGATCCGACCGACAGCACACCATAGAAGAAGAAGAGAAAGACGACCAGCAGTTGCACCACGGCGTATCGCACCAGCGCGCTCGTTTCCGACGCGCGAGTCAGCGCCGCCAGCAGGAGGCCGAACGCGATGAATGCGCCGAAATGGAAGACGGTATACGCGATCACCGCCGCCGTGTCCGGCGTATTCACCAGAATCGGCTGATGGAGAATGAACGCTTCACCGAGCACCGAGGGGGTCATGAACGGATGGCCGCGCGTCAGGTCGACGATGAAGTAGAAAACCGCCACGACCAGGGCGCCGAGCACCCCCGTGATGATACCCTCGCGCCGCAGTCTGGCGTCGTGGGGCGGTCTCGTCCCGAATGGTTCTGTCATCGATCCTCCCTGGATGGGGCTCACTCAGGGGACGAATGAAGCAACCGCTAGGGCACGCGGTCTGCCGCCCCCGCTCCGAAGAGGAACTGTTCCAGGTTACGGAGGAGGAATTCCCGCGCCTTGGGCTGGTGAGGGATCAATCCATAGTGGTTGATCAGCTGTTGCTGCTGCTTGAGCCAGTCGCCCCAGCAATCCTTGCAGATCGAATCGTAGATCCGCTGCCCCAGCTCGTTCCCGAACGGCTTGAACGCCTGCCGTTCGCCGTCACGACCGCAGCGGACGCAATGCACTGTCGCCATCGCTGCAAATTAGCGCGCCGCTATTCGCCCCGCTTGAGCGCCTTGATGCCGCTCGCCGTGCCCACGCCCGTGGCACCACCGACGATCAACGCGGTGCCGACGCCGACCAGCGGGAGAATCGCAACCACCGGAATGAGGATGACCGTCGCGACAAAGAACGCGATCCATGGCGCCAGCGGATGGCGAACGGCGTCGACATACCGCAGCCGGTTGCGGACATATTCGCGAGCCATCCCGAAGGCGAAGAGCGCCCCGCCAACGGTGACCACGAATCCGACCAGCGAAAAGAGCGATCTCAGGAAATGGAACATCGGGTACCTGCCGATAAAGGATGTGTTGCAGTACGAAACACGCGCTCAAAAGATTCACGCCAGTCACTATCGCCGGAAGAGATACGCCAATTTCACGAAGAAGCCGTCCTGCTGACGCGTCAGGTACCGGAAGGTGAAGGGCCTGTCCCCTTCGAGGGTCGAGCCGTATCCCAGGAAGAACTCCGTTCCCGGGTGCGGCTGGTAGGAGAGGAGCCAGTCGACCCGCAGGGAGTCGGATCGCGACGCGACAGCGGGTACCCCCGCGATCGCGACCGGCAAACCCGTGGCACCGTCCTGAAGCGCGGCCTGGCGCTGCGAGAGGTACTGCGCCACGACCCGCACGAAGAGCGCCCGCGTCGGCTGAACTTCGACCTTGAGCCGCGGAATGATCGTGCGCGCGAACTCGCTCCCATCGTTCGCACGTCGCAGCCGCGAATAGGTCAGCGTCGCGAACGCCCGGACCGAACTCGACGCCCGCACCGTCAGTGATGCGTTGACGTTGAACGCGGTGCCGCGCGCAGCTTCCGGAAAGATCGGTGTTGTCCCGCCAGACACATTGACCGACGCTTCGTAGTGCTGAAAGAGCGGCGTCGCCACCGTAATCCCGTCATTCCATGCCCCAAAGATCCCGCTCGGCACCACGAACGGCACCACGAGATCGCCGGATTGCACCGCGTATGACGCGTACGTCGACCGATCGAAGCGGGTGAAGGCATCGGCGCCGTTCGCGGTGAGATTCCAGCCGCCGCGGAGCCGGAGCGTCGCCGTGATGTCGCCGTCGCCCTCGATCGGCCGGCGATGGAGGAAGTCGTCGTAATTCCAGATCTGCTGCGTCCCGCCGAAGACCGAGAACTGCTCGATCGCGGCGCCGCGCGCACCATACCACGAGAAGCGGTTGTACGCGTGGGACATCACCACGCCGGTGCGCGGCACGAATCCGCTCTGCGCCGAGAAGTCCTGGTCAATGCCGGTGGCGAGATAGTTGAACCCCCACGCGCGGCCGGTGCGGTCGTACTCGAGATCCCAAAGCGGTGCCGACCGGGTGGCACCGTTCGAAGAATCGCGCGTCGACGATCCGGCCAGCTGCGCCTGGACGTAATACACTTTGCCGAAGAGAATCCGCGTGTCGGCTGACGCCACGCGATTGAACATGCCGTCCGCTTCGCGATCGGTGACCGTGACGCCGGCCACCGAATTCGACCCGATATCGTGCCGGATCCGCGTCATGTTGGCGAGCGCTTCGGGCGCGCCAGTCGGCTCATCGATCGCAGTCAGGTGTGCCACCGTCCACGGACCGAACTTGCCGGTGAGCTTCAGTCCACCGGCCGGATCGACGATCGTCCGCGTGTAGACAAGGTTGTTCGGCGACGCGAAGAGTTCGATCCCTTCGAGAAAGAACGGCCGGCGCTCGGGATAGAAGAGCGCAAAGCGCTGGTTGATCGTCACCAGCCCGGCGTCCGATTCCACCTGCGAGAAATCGGGGTTGACCGTGCCGTCCAGCGTGACGCTGGTGAAGCCGAGTCGCGCGTTTCCGCCGAGGCTTGGCTCGACGTTGCCGCGCTCGAATGAGCCGCCGGGAGTCCGGTTCCCTTCGAGCTGCGCCGTCATTTCAGGCTGCACTTCGGTGACGACGCCGCGATGAATCCCGTGAATCCCGGTGATGGTGCCGTCCTGCGCCAGGAACGACTCGCTGGCCCGCCGGACATCGGTCCAGGTGTCCTCGTAGCCGGTGCGCTGCGTGATCCGGTCGACGTTGATTCCCCACGTCTGCTCGTTGCCGCCGGCGTATCGCAACGACTTGAACGGAATCCGCATCTCGATCACGTACCCGAATGCGGTACGCTGGCCCTTGCTCTCGTAGATGAAGTCGGGATTGCGATCGAGCGTCCCGGGTGAATTCGACGACGTGGAGAAGCCCCCTTCGCTTCGCACGCCATCATCCTGCACGCCGAGCGGGTTGCTTCCGAAGACGTACGCGCGGCGCCGGTCGTTGAAGGTGTCGAGATAGATGGTGATCTCGTCATCGCTCGCGATATTGTCGCGTCCCGAGAGCGTGGCGTGCACCAGTGATGGTTCGCGGTCGTAGGCGCGAATGCCGAAATAGATGGCGGTCGGCGAGTACCAGACCAGAACGACGGTCGAGTCCTCGGCGGGGCGCGAGTCGACCGGGCGGTACTGCTTGAACTGGTCGAGACGCGCCGCCTGTTGCCAGACCGGTTCGTCGAGGACGCCGTCGATCGCGGGCTGGGCGTCGATCCGAGGAATGCGCACCGCTGGCGCCTGCGCGCCGAGCGACGCCGCGGTGAGGAAGAGCAGATATGTCGGGGATTTCACCCCGTAAAGATACGCTCAGCTGGCCACGATCGTCCCGGTCATCCGCGGGTGCAGCGAGCAGTAATAGTGGTACGTCCCCGGCGACCGGATCACCGTGCGGTAGCGCTGGTCGGTATCGAGGACTGTTGACGGATTGAACTTCTTCTCGACGTTGACGATCAGGTGCGGGACGTCATCCTGATTGATCCAGGTGACGGTATCTCCCGCCTTCACACGGAGCACCGGCGGTGTGAACGCGAAGTTGTCGATCCCGATCTCGCCCGCACCCAGCGCGATCGTCTTCCGCGCGCTGCGCTGGGCATTGGCCGCGTCGCGGGTGGCAAGATCGAACGCCGGCGCCTCCCCCGACAGCGTCCGATCGACGACCGCGAGATGCGTTCGTCCCGGGATGTAGGTGACGTTGGCGATGCCGAGGACGCTGGTGAGCCGGCCGGCGTCGACGGTCATCGGGCCGGGCCCGGGCGCGGTGCCGGGCGCCGGCTGCGGGAACGCCGTCGACATCGCGGTATGGAAGGCGACGTTTCCCTCGACCTTCTGCATGATCTGGTGGATGTGCCCGTTGAGCACCGTCACCGACCCGAATCGCTTGAGCAACGCCAGCGCCTCCGCGGAGTCGTCGGTCCCCCATCCCCATTCTGGATAGACATTCCAGAGGGGGATATGCGCGAACACCACGACCGGCGTACTCGCCGATACTCCCGCGAGGTCGCGCCGCAGCCAGGCGAGTTGTTCGTCGCCGAGGGCGCCGAGGCCGCCGGCCTTGAGATTGAGCACGTTGACCAGCCCCACGAAATGGACGCCGCTGTGGTCAAAGCTCTGCCAGCCGCCGCCGCGCGTGCCCCGGCCGTAGCGCTGCAGGTACGCTGCTCCATTATCTCCGGCGACATCGTGCTCGCCGGGCACATAGATGATCCGTTCGGTGCGCGCTCCCTTCAGCACTTCGCTCGCGGTGTCGAATTCGCTCGCCTTGGCGAGCTGGGTGATGTCGCCTGTGTGCAGGATGAAGGCGGGCTGCTGCGGCAGTGCGTTCAACCGGTCGACCGCCTGTCGCAGCGTCGCGGTGACGTCGCTGTTCGCCGCCTTGTTGAATCCGATATGGGAATCGCTGACCTGGGCGAAGAAGATGCTCCCGCGCTCCTCGGCGGTGAGATCGCCCAGGCGCGACACCGCGAAGGAGGTTGGCACACCGGCCTTCATCCCCCAGACCACTCCGGTCCCCGCCCACGCCATGCACTTGAGGAATCCGCGCCGGTCGATGCCGTCGCCGCCCTGTTCGTCGCTGCTCATCATCTCCCCCGGAGGTTGGCTGCTCTCCTTGCGGAGACTCGCGCCGGGGCCGTTCTATTCCGTCGCAGGAGGCGGGGAATAAACCGGCGCCACGGCGAGTCCCTATCTGAGGGGCAGGGCACCCGGGCGCTTCGATGACGAGGAGTGGTACTGCAACGGACAATGGCGGCAACCGTGATCGGGGCTGAAGCGGCGGGCGGTCGTCTCGAGGAATTCGAGGCGATGGTCCTCCCGTTCCTCGACGACGCCTACACCCTCGCGCGCCACCTCACTCGCCACGAGTTCGACGCGCAGGATGTGGTGCAGGAGGCATCGCTCCGCGCGTGGCGCCATTTCGACGGCTTCCGTGGCGGCAATCCGCGCGTCTGGCTCCTGACCATCGTCCGCCACACCGCATACACCTGGCTCTCGCGCGCGTCACATCGCGCCACCGAAGCGCTCGACGATGTCGGCGACGACGTGATCGCGGCCGCCGCCCAGGCCGACGACGCCCTCGCCGTGAGTGAACAGCGAGCCGTGGTGTCGCGCGCCCTGGCGCAACTTCCGCGAGAATCGCGTGAAATCGTCGTGCTCCGTGACATCGAGGATCTCTCGTATCAGGAGATCGCGCGTGTACTCGGCGTTCCGATCGGGACGGTGATGTCGCGCCTTGCGCGAGCGCGCCAGCGTCTGCGGACCATCCTCAGCGGATCGGAGCGATAGCCGATGCGATGCGACGACGTACTCCCTTTGCTCGACGGCTACATCGACGGTGAGCTGTCGATGCCAGAGTCGGAATCGGTTGCCTCGCATCTCGCCGTGTGTTCATCGTGCAGCACCGAGTACGCCGCGAGGCTCGAATCGGTGAGCGTGACCCGCGGCGCGTTGCAGAGGGATGTTGCGCCGGACATGCTTCGGTCACGGGTGCGCGCCTCGCTTCGCGAGGCCGCCGCACCGCGCGCCGCACCGGTTGTCGTCGAGTCGTCCCGGCGCCGATCGCTGGTCGCGAACCGCTGGTTCCCGATCAGCATCGCCGCGCTCTTCTGTCTGGTCGTCGGTGGCGGGTGGCTTGCCGCGCATCGACAGTCGAGCGAGGGCGCGATCGTCGAGGAAGCGCTGGAGAGTCACGTCCGATCGCTGATCGGCGAGCATCTCGTCGACGTGCCGTCGAGCGACCAGCACACCGTCAAGCCGTGGTTTGCCGGGAAGATCGATTTCTCGCCGCAGGTGCCGAAGCTCGACAGTCTCGGCTTTGTGCTTGTTGGTGGGCGTCTCGACTATCTGCACGGGCGACCGGTTGCCGCGATCGTCTACCAGCGCAGGCGTCACGTGATCAATCTCTACTCGTGGCCGGAGACGGATGCCGGTCCGGCAACGCCGGAGCAGATCGATCGCAACGGCTACCACTTGCTCCATTGGGGACGCGACAACACCGAGTACTGGGCGGTGTCGGATGTGGCGCCGGCAGATCTCAGGGCATTCGAGGTTGCGTTCGAACAGGCGCGGTGAAGTCGACCCGTCACGCCGTCCTCACCGAATTGTCATCCAGCAGTACCGCCTCCCGCCATGCAACGCCGCGACACTAGGCATCAATCAGGGTGTGCGCGGATCACTCGCCTTGTGAAAAGAGGTGCGAACCGCGCCGTCGCGCGATGACTCAATGATCTCGCCATCGCGTTGCATCTCCACCCGTCCGAGGAGGCGCAATGTCACTCCGCATCCCGCTGCAGCTCGGTTCACCCGCACTCGCGCTGCTCGTCCCGGCGTTCCTCGCCGCGCAGGCCCCATCCCCACACACCCTGCTCCCGGTGCGTGCCGTCACGCTCTTCTCGTCCGGGGTCGGCTACTTCGAACATGCGGGGACGGTGCACGGCGACGCCACCGCCGAGCTCAGATTCACCGCCGCCCAGATCAACGACGTCCTCAAGTCGCTCACGCTCGCCGATCTCGACGGCGGCCGCATCGCCGCGGTGACGTACCCGTCGGAGGACCCGGTCGCGAGAACGCTTCGTTCCTTCGACGTCGACATCACCGCGAACCCCGACATGATGACACTCCTCAACCAGTTGCGCGGAGCCAGCGTTACGGTCGACGTGCAGGGCGATCACGTCACCGGTACGATCCTGGGCGTCGAAAGTCGCAGGCGAGCGATGGGTGCCGGGAATCCTGTCGACGTGCCGACACTCAATCTCCTTACTGCCGCCACCATCCGGTCAGTCGAGCTTCCGTCAATCACGTCGCTCACCCTCGACGATCCGCAATTGCAGGGAGAGCTGTCCAAGGCGCTCGCCGCGCTGGCCCAGGCGCGCGACGCAGATCGGAAACCGATTGTCGTCAACTTCACCGGCAACGGTGAGCGGCGAGTGCGCGTCGGCTACGTCGCGGAAGCGCCGATCTGGAAGGCAAGCTATCGGCTGATTCTCGGCGACAAGCACTCGTCGCTGCAGGGATGGGCGATCGTCGAGAATCAGACCGAGAGCGACTGGAACGACGTCTCGCTCACACTGGTGAGTGGTCGCCCGATCTCGTTCATCATGGACCTCTACAAGCCGATCTACGTGCAACGACAGACCGTGGCGCTTGATCTGTATGAGGAGTTGATGCCGCAGCTCTACCGCGCCGGTTTGGCGAATGGGGTGATCGGCGGAACGGCCGGGCTGTCGCTGAGCCAGAAGTTCGACGCCGCCTCGTTCAGCGGGAAGGGGGTCGACGGCGGGATTGCCCAGGGCAGGGTCGGCCCATCCGTTCATACCGCTCGTACCGGGGCGCTCTTCCAGTACACCATTCCCGGCGTAACACTCGCCCGGCAGAAGTCGGCGATGCTCCCGTTGGTGACCGATACCATGAGCGTGCAACGGCTGTCGATCTACAACGCGGGCGTCCTGGAGGATCACCCGCTCAACGGTGTGCGGCTTCGCAACACCTCGGGGAAGGACCTGCTGCAGGGACCGATCACGGTCTTCGACGGCGGCAGCTACGCCGGCGATGCACGAATCGAAGACCTTCCGGCCGGTCAGAGCCGTCTCCTCTCCTACGGCGTCGATCTCGACATGCTGGTCCACCCCGATTCACGCCGCGGCATCGTTTCGTCGATCGTGACAGCGAAGATCGTCAAGGGGGTGCTGCTGGTGAGCCGCCGGCAGCTGCTGGAAATGCGATACACCATCGACAATCATGGCCTGAAAGAGAAGACGGTGCTGGTCGAAGTGCCGATCCTCGCTGGGTGGAAGCTCGCCGATGGGATGACCCCGGTGGAAACGACGGCGACGGAGTACCGATTTGAGCAGAGCGTCGCAGCGGGAACGGAGCTTGCGCTGCCGGTCACCCAGGAACAGCTGTATCAGGAGAGCATGCGCATCCTGGCAGCTGATACTGTTGCACTGCTCACCTATTCCCGCAACGGAGAGATTCCGGCGGACGTTCGTGCCGCGCTGGCCAGGGTCGCATCGATGAAGGCGGCACTCGCTGATGTCAAGGCAGAGATCGCAGCGCGCGATTCGGAGATCGAAGCGATCAGCACGGAGCAGGGACGGATCCGCGAGAACATGAAGACGGTCGACGGCAAGTCGCAGTACTACGAGCGGCTCCTCGCCAAGCTCAACGATCAGGAATCACGGATCGAAGCGTTGCAGCAGGAGCGCGCCGGACTGATTGCGAAGCGGGATGCACAACAGCGGGCGATGGAGGAATACCTGGAGGGATTGACCATCGGATGACGTGGTCGAAGATCGCCGACGCGCGTTCAGCGCCGCCTCACTGACGCAACAGTGCGGCGGCGATCCTGAGATCCTCGACGAACGCCGCATGTTCGCGCCGCCGATCTGCGTCGGTGCGCTGCCGCAGGATCGACGATGGATGGATCGTCGCCATCCCGTGCGGCGCGAGTGATGTCTCAAGCGGCTCGCCGCGATCGCGCGTCACGCGGACCTGATTGCCGAAGAGCGACCGTGCCGCCGTCGCTCCAAGTGCCACCACCACCTGCGGATGGACCAGGGCGATCTCGGCGGTGAGCCACGGACGGCAGGCATTCACTTCGCGCGCCGACGGCTTCTTGTGCAGTCGCTTCCCCTCCGCCGGCGCCCACTTGAAATGCTTCACCGCGTTGGTGACGAAGACCGTGGTACGGTCGATCCCCGCCTCTTCGAGCGCACGATCGAGCCGCTTTCCCGCGGGGCCGACAAACGGTTTCCCGGCGAGATCCTCGTCGTTACCGGGCTGCTCGCCGACGAGCAGGAGCGCCGCACCGGCTCGGCCAACCCCCGGGACGGCCTGCGTCGCACGGCGGTAGAGCGGACACCCCTCGCACGCCTGCATCGCCTTTCGGACGCTGGTCAGCGACGGGTGCTCCGGGAGAAACGGTTCGGCGCTCACGATCGGGGCGACGAGCGGCCTCCCCCTCGCTGCACATCGCAATTCTCGTATTTTGATGGACCACCCCGACTGCGAGCGCCGATGCGTCTCCGATTGATGGCCTCTGTTGTCCTCGCGGCAGCGCCGCTGCGGGCGCAGGCCCTCCACCCGGACTCACTCTTCTCCCGCCTCGCCGGCCACTGGGTCCTCCGCGGCACGATCGCCCGGCAGCCGACCACCCACGACGTCGACTTCACCTGGATGCTCGGCCGCGAATACCTCCAGATGCACGAGGTCTCCCGCGAGCGCGGCGCCGACGGGAAGCCGTCGTACGAAGCGGTCGTCCTCTTCGGCCGCAATCCAACGACCGGCGAATATGCCTGCCTCTGGATGGACAACACGGCGTCGAGCGCATTCGATCCGGCCGGCACCGGACACGGCTTCGTCGTCGGCGATTCGGTACCGTTCGTCTTCGATTACACGCCGGCCACCAAGTTCCACACTACGATGCAGTACCACGGCGCACGCGACGCCTGGGAATGGCACATGGACAACGACAGTCTTGGCGTGCGCCGGCCGTTCGCGCGGGTGACCCTGACGAGGAACTGATATGTCCAGATTCTGGCCGCGCCTCCGGGCGCTGATCACGCTCTCCGCGATCGTCGGCGTCGCGTGGGCACTGCTCATGATGGGATGGGTGGGCTTTTCGATGGTCCGCGGTCATTTGCCGGTGACATGGATGTGGACGTGGATCGTCAACACGGCGCCGCTCATCTTCTTCATCGGCTTGGGCTTCGGCACCGCGTTCATCGCGGCACTCGCAACGCTCCGGCCGAAGGATGGGCTCCGTTCGCCGGTAAGTCATCGCACGCAATAACCCACGTTCACGGAAGGGGACCCGTATGAGCCGCTGGTCACGTGTCCGTGCGTTTGCCGTCCTCTCGACGATCGTTGCCGTCGGATGGATTGCGGCGCTGGCGATTTTCGCCGTGCTCCAAGGCTTCTCGCGTGAATGGTCGCTCGCGCAGATCGGGCGAGCCTGGCTTCGCGGCCTCCCGTTCACGGTCGGCACCGGCGCCATCATGGGGCTCGGCTTTGTTGTTCTCCTTCGTGCGCTCCGGCCGCAGCAGGGATTCGGCGCACTCGGACTGGCGCGAGTTGCCGTTTTCGGATTTGCGGCATCACTCTTTTCATACATGCTGATCATCAAGCTGTTTCTCGCCCGCTACTTCTTGACTTCACTCCACACGGGATTGACGATCTTCGTCGGTGGCCTCGGCTCGGCCGTCGCCGTTGGGCTGGTGCTCACTGCGCGGCGGGGGAAGGAATTGCCACCGGGTGATCCAGGCGTACTGCTGAATCGATAGTGCTGTTCGATTCAACTCATCGGCGTTCAGCTCCGCAGCCGCTCGAGTTTTCGCTCCAGGAATCTTCGCTCGCCGTCGTTCCGTGCCAGTCGCAACGCCTCCTCGAAATACCGCGCTGCGGCCTCGGTGCGCCCGAGTCGCGACTCCAGCTCGCCGCGCGCCGCCGGAAAGAACGGATACGCCGCGAGTCGATCATCGCCGTCGAGTTCCTGCAACGCGGCAATTCCCGCCGGCGGTCCGTCGCGCTCCGCGAGGCTCACCGCGCGGTTGAGCGCCACCACCGGTGACGGCGCGATCACCATCAACTGATCATACAGCTCCACGATCGCCCGCCAGTCGGTCGCCGCGACCGATGCCGCGCCGACATGTACCGCCGCGATCGCCGCTTCGACGTGATACGATGACAGCGCTGTCCCGCTCGCCGATCGATCGAGCAGCGCCCGGCCCTGTGCAATGCGATCGCGATCCCATCGCTGCCGGTCCTGATCCCAGAGTGCGATGAGATCACCGGCCGCGTCGAGACGCGCCGGCAACCGCGCCGCATGCAACAGCATCAACGCGCCGAGCGCAAAGGTCGCCGGCACCGCGGTTGCCTCGTGCTCGCCGAGGAGCGTGACGAGCCGGATCGCTTCTTCGCACAGCTGCGCGCGAACGACACCGCGACTTGACGAGCCGTGGTATCCCTCATTGAACAGGAGGTAGAGCGTTCGATGTACCGCGGCGAGCCGCGGTGCGAGATCGCCGGCACGCAGATCGGTGAGCCGCGATGTCGAGGCGAGCACCTTCTTCCCGCGGGTGATCCTCTTTTCGATGGCGGATCGGCGTTCGAGAAAGGCGGCGGCGATCTCCGGCGCGCCGAAACCGCAGAGGATGTTGAGGACGAGTGCGATCTGCGCCGATTCCGGAAGGTCGGGGTGGCAACAGGCGAAAATCATTCGCAGCAGTTCGTCGCGAATCAGCGCCGGGGTGAACGCCTCGTCGACCAGCGCAGCCGCGGTCCATTCACTGTCGAGGAGCCGGGCAATCTCCGGTGCGAAGGTGCTCGCGGTGCGTTGCTGCCGGATCACGTCGAGCGCGCGGTTGCGAGCAGTGGTCATCAGCCACGCCGCGGGATTGGGCGGTACGCCCCGGCGCGGCCAGAGTTCGAGGGCGCGGCAGAAGGCGTCCTGGACCACGTCTTCTGCCAGCGCCAGGTTCTGCATTCCGAAGAGGCGGGTCAGCGCCGCCGTCATCCTCCCCGCTTCGTGCCGAAAGAGGTCTTCGTGCAGCTCCACTCGATCAGAAGTCCATCTTCATCACGGGACGGACCTCGACCGCGCCATTCGGTCCGTCGAGCGCCGGGCACCCCTTGGCGAGTTCCGCTGCTTCGGCGAGATCCTTCGCCTCGATGATCGAGTAGCCGCCAACGACGTCCTTGATCTCGACGAACGGCCCGTCGGTGATGATCCCCTTGCCGCTCCCGCCACGGACGACCTTGCCGCCCTTCTCCAGCGGTTGCCCCGCCGACTTGAGATGGCCGCCCTGCTCCAGTCCACGCATCCATTCCATCCAGCGGGTCATGTTGCGCTGCGCCGCTTCCGGCGACCCCATGGCGGCGTCGCGTTCCTGCGGCGTGTTGTGATAGAGGTAGATGAATTCAGCCACGGTGATGCTCCTTCAGCGTATCGAGTTGGGCAGCGGCACGGTGCCGGCGCCGCGAGGGATCGTCCGTCGTCCCTCGTCCTGTGCCACTACAACGTGCGAGGGAAGCGGTTCCGGACATCGCTACCGGGCGTACTTCGCCCCAATCACCCAATCGTTCCAGAAGGTAAGGACGAGATCATGGTGGGCTGCTCGGTACGCTGGATATTCCCTGGCAATGCCGCCGTCGACGCGGCGCAGCATCCTCCGTGAAGGCGCGCTCCCAACATATCTCCGCCGCACGCCAGGCATCGCGGGAGGGCGCGCAAGATGCCGGACAGAGGGAGGCGCGGGTGTCTGAGCAGCGCGCCTCTTGCCGAAAAGTGATCGTCGCCACTCGGCGCGCGCGAGTTCCGCGTCGACCGATGGCCGGCGCTTCGCGCCCGACCAGCATTGAGATCCCGCGACGACCGACTGGCCGGCGCTTCGCGCCCGACCAGCGTCGGGATTAGCGCAGCGCCCCGACCACTGCCTCGACCGCGTCACGCAGGCTCCGCGACACGATCAGGTCCCGCACCGCCGCAAGATCGCCGGTCATGATCCGGTCGCCCTCGAGCGGCGGCACTACGCTCCGCACCAGCCTGATCGCCGCACCAACGCCGGGCCCGGGCTCCAGCGGTTTGTGGAACTCGAGCGCCTCGGTGGCACTCAATACCTCGATTGCGGTGACCCAGCGCGCGTTCTCCAGGATCGACGCGCACTGGCGCGCCGCGATCGTCCCCATCGAGACGTGGTCTTCCTGGTTGGCGCTCGTCGGGATCGAATCGACGCTCGCCGGATGCGCCAGCACCTTGTTCTCGCTCACCAGCGACGCCGCCGTGTACTGCGAGATCATCAATCCGGAGTGCAGTCCCCCCTGCCGTGCCAGGAACGCCGGCAATCCCGACACCGCCGGGTCCATCATGTGTTCCACCCGCCGCTCGGCGATGTTGGCGAGTTCCGCGATCGCGATCTTGGCGTAGTCCATCACCACCGCGATCGGCTGGCCGTGGAAGTTGCCGGCCGAAATCACCGTATCGTCGGCGGCGAAGATCAGCGGATTGTCGGTCACCGCGTTGATCTCTCGCGTGACCACCTCGGCCGCATGCCGCAACGCGTCACGCGAGGCGCCGTGCACCTGCGGCACGCAGCGGAGCGAATATGCATCCTGGATCTTGTCGCAGTCGGCGTGCGACGCATGAATCGGAGAATTCGCCGAGACCGCCAGCACATTGGCGGCGACTTCGATCGCGCCGTGGTGAGGGCGAATCGCCGTCACTCGCGGATCGAACGGCGTACGCGATCCCTTGAGCGCTTCCAGCGACATCGCGGCGGCGATATCGGCGGCGCTGGCAAGCTCCAGCGCGTCACTCACGGTGAGCGCCGCGATCGCGGTCATCGCCTGCGTGCCGTTGATCAGCGCCAGCCCTTCCTTCGCCTCGAGCGTGATCGGCACGAGTCCCACTTCCTCGAGCGCCCCCCGGGCGGGGAGGAGCGCGTCGCCGAGCTCGACCTTCCCCTCGCCGATCAGTGCCAGTGCCATGTGCGCCAGCGGGGCGAGGTCTCCGCTCGCGCCGACCGAACCCTGCGACGGAATCACCGGATGGATGCCGTGATTGATCATCCCGATCAGCAGCTCGATCACGTCGATCCGCACGCCGCTGTATCCCATCGCCAGCGATTGCGCCCGCAGCAGGAGCATCGCGCGCACGACTTCCTGCGATAGCGGCTCGCCGACCCCCATCGCATGGGAGCGCACCAGGTTCCGCTGCAGTTGCTGCACATCAGCCGGTGGAATCCGCACGTTGGCGAGCTTCCCGAAGCCGGTCGTGACGCCATAGACGGTGCGGTTTTCGGCGACCAGCCGCTCGATGTAATCGCGGCTCTTCGCGACCCGCTCGCGCGCCTCGAACGCAAGCGCAACCGGCGCGCCGTCGTTGGCGACACGGACCACGTCCGCAAGGGTCAGTGGTGCCCCGATCATCACCGCGTCAATGTGGTCGCTCATCCCACCTCCGTTCCGCCGATAAAGATGCTCCGAAACGGCGACGCGCCAAGCGTGTACACGGCATCACGCCAGTCGGCGGAGTCGAGGATCAGCAGATCGCCCCGCTGCCCGGCGACGAGCCGGCCGCGATCGTCACGGCCCAGCGCTGCCGCGGCGTTGGCGGTGGCCGCAGTAAGCGCCTCGGCCGGCGTGAGGCCGTTGAGCCGCACCGCCAGCGCCATCGCGAGCTGGGTCGAGAAGAGCGGTGACGATCCCGGATTGAGGTCGCTCCCCACGGCAACGGCCGCTCCCGCTTCAATCAGTCGTCGTGCCGGGGCCGCGGGAAGTCCGAGATGCAGCGTGACGCCGGGGAGGATCGTCGCCACCGTGGCACTCGCACCGAGTGCCGCGATCTCGGCATCGCCCGACGCTTCGAGATGATCGGCCGACAGTGCACCGTGCGCGATCGCGAGCTGCACCCCGCCGATCGCGTGGAACTGGTCGGCGTGCGCCTTCACGCCGAGCCCGGCGGTGCGCGCCGCGTGGAAGATCAGCTCCGCTTCGGCAACGGTGAAGGATTCGCGTTCGATGAAGACATCCACCGCCGTCGCGAGTTGTCGCGCAGCGGTCGCCGGAATCAGTTCGTCGACCACGCTGCGCAGATAGTCGGCGCGATGACGCTCCTCACGCGGCGGGACGTGAATCAGCAGGGTGGCGGCGATCGTTGCATCGGCGCCGGCCGCCGCCGTGGCAATGATCTCGAGGAGCCGCAGTTCTTCCGCGACCGTGAAACCGTAGCCGCTCTTCACCTCGATCGTCGCAGCACCACTCGACTGCAGCGTAGCAATCCGGCGCGCCGTGGCGTCGGCCAGCGCGGCGTCACCGGTGGCGTTGGTCTTCTCGATCGTCGACCGGATCCCGCCGCCGCGCTTGAGGATCTCCTCGTACCCCACACCGGATGCGCGCGCCTCGAAATCGTCGAGGCGATCTCCGCCCCAGATCGCGTGGGTATGCGGATCGATCAGGGCAGGGATGACCGCGGTACCGAGCGCGTCGACCTCGTCCTCCCTGTCGCCGTCCCATCCGCTCCGCGGACCAGCCCACACGATCATGCCGTCCGCGATGGCAATCGCCGCGTCGGGCGTGACATCGAGCAACCCCATCGCGTTGCCGCGAGATGCACCGGTCCCGGCGGGGCTCACCAGCATTCCAATGTTGGTCACCAGGGTATCGGCGCGCATGGGGTGAATCTAGGGGTGTTTGCCAATGAGCAGTTCCGGTGCGATTCTGCATCATGCGGAGAGAACGATGATGCGGGCTCGCCCAGGTTTCGCACCTCTCGCCCAGGTCATGGCGCTGCTGGTGCTGCTGCTTCCACACGCCGGGGAAGCCCAGGGCTTCGCCGCGACCGTCATGCGCGCCGACACCGAAGACAGCAGCGGCCATCACGCGGCGGCCGCGACGCTCTATGAACAGGCGTACGCGATGTCCGGCTTTGATCCGTCGGGGCTGGCACTCGCGGCGGAGAGTTACGCCGCGGCCGGCAACACGGCGGCGGCATTTCGCGATCTCGGCCGTGCCATCGATCAGGGATTCCTGCACCTGCAGGTCTTCGGTGACACGGCG
Source organism: Gemmatimonadales bacterium (assembly GCA_036500345.1). NCBI lineage: Bacteria > Pseudomonadati > Gemmatimonadota > Gemmatimonadia > Gemmatimonadales > Gemmatimonadales bacterium. The sequence goes on from DASYCE010000012.1 coordinate 146,783, forward strand.
TTCAACCATGTCACTGGCGATCCGCAGTTCAAGGCGCTGAGGGCGCGGATGCAGCGGAAGATCGCCGCGCTCGATGCATCGCTCCGTACCGAGCTGATCGGTATCGCCGCGCGCGACCAGCAGAACCGCGCCACGCTCAATCAGGTGATGACGAAGTACGGCGCCAAGTCGCCGCAAGGGGATTCAGCGTTCCGCGCCCTCGACGCCGCAGACTTCCCGTTGCAGCAGCGCGTCAAGGCAATCATCGCCGAGAAGGGATGGCCGGGACGATCGCTCGTGGCGGACGATGGCGCGCACGCGGCGTGGCTGGTGGTGCAGCACATGAACGCGGCCGACCAGGCGGCACTCCTCCCCAAGTTGAAGGCCGCGGTCAAGGCGGGCGAGGCGCAGGCGGGCGACGGCGCGCTGCTCGAAGACCGCGTGCTGGTGGCGCAGCACCAGCCGCAACGCTACGGAACGCAGCTCAAGTACTCACCGAATGGCGGACCACCGACCCTCGATCCGATCGCCGATGAGGCGTGCGTCGATACGCGGCGGAGATCGGTGGGACTCGAACCGCTGGAGAGCTATCTCAAGGGGTTCGGCGTGGTGTGGCACGCGAAGGGGACGTGTAGAGCGCCTTCGTGATTTCGGCTCCTGCCAGACGGTCCCTAGGACACTAGGATATCTCCTGGTGGTCGACCCGTGCACCGGCCCGTACACTATCAAGTGTTCACCCGAACACAGATAGGTGCTCGCGCACTTTCACTCGAACACGGGAGAGTCGTATGACCCTCCGTACACGTATCATCCTTGTTCTCGGAATGATGGTTGGTGGAACGGTCGGCGCTGCCGTCCAAGCTCACGCCGACACCGGCACCGTCTGGTGTCAGGCTTCGACGAACGACAAGTGCTACAGCGATTGCAACGGCGGCCCCGGGACGGACTGTTTCATGGCGAATTGGAAGAACCAGGCGTGAGACCGCGACTCGGACGACATCGGCCGCGACGACCGGTGTCGTTCGGTGTTCCCTCCGCCGATGGCAAACCGCGCGTCCTTCACAGGCGAGCCTCAGCGCTGCGCGGCCTTTTATTCGCGTTGCTCTCGGCATGTTCCAGAAGCCCAGGGCACGACGATGTTAACACGATTGAAGTCATAGGGACGCGAGCGATTCCCGTCGCTGATGTTAGTTCGATATACTCGTTAGCTGTCACAGACGATCAGCGCCTAATCGTTCTTGACCAGCAAGGCCCGTGGTTCCTTATGCTGCTCGATGGTCGGACCGGACGCGCGATCGCAAGATTTGGTCGGGACGGCGAGGGGCCGGGCGAGCTTACAATGCCATACAACTTCAAGCTCACCGCTGGTGCGGACCCAAAGCTCTGGGTTCTTCAGCCGAATATCCATTTGCTTACCGGCTATGATCTCTCACGCGACCCGAAATTCGTCGGATCAATCCGATTCTCCGGCAAGACTGCAGCAACCGACGCGCTCTTGCTACGCAGCGGGTTATTGACAACTGGTCCGATTCGCGACTCGGCAATTGTCACAGCCGGAGATTCGAACCTGGCGCGACCCCGTCGTTGGGGGCACGCACCTTACCTGCCAGCCGACCTTCCGCCCGTGCTCGTGTTCGATGCCAATGACCTGGTCATGGCTGCGAACCGAACTCAAGATCGAGTCGCCGTTGCATTCAAGTACGCATCGGAGCTTGAGGTGCTAGACACGAATGGGGTGGTCATTAAGGAATGGAAGATCCCTGGGAGCGCGGTTCCAAGAGTGCGTCAACGCAACGCAAAGCCTGTCACATTCGATCGTGACCTGTCGCGCGTTGCTGTTACGAGTATTGCCGCGTCGGATAGCGAAGTTGTCGTTGCGAATTGTCTCTGTGACGGGAAAAAGGCATGGGAGGAGGCGGGGACTCGTCGGATTGAATTCTATCGCTGGGACGGAACGCCGATGGGGCATATTCCATTTGCCAAGCCGGTCGGCGCTGTGGCGATCTCCGGAGACGGTCATACCGTCTACGTTGCAACCAACCAACCGGAGCCACAGATCGTTGTTTTCACCGTGAAGTACTGAGGTTTTCCATGCCAAAGTGGTTTAAGGATGTTCTGCTAGTTGTAGCGGTCGCCGGCGCGGCATATGGGGTCGCTCGGTTGGTCGTGAAGCACAGCGCGCAAAATGGTGCGGTGGGGACATCTATCAGCAGTATTTCGGTTCAGCGCATGGGCGAAGATTCAGTCAGCAAGATTCAGTTTGGCAATAGCCCAGTGCTGCTCTATATTTTTGAAGAATCATGCCAATATTGCGAACAGCAAGTCTCCGGCTGGGAGCAATTAGCTAATCGTGCTGCGCCATACGCCCGTGTCCTGGCAATTTCAACTCGGCCGCTGATTCCGACATCCGATGCGAAGCTGCTACACACGGATGGCGTCGAGTATGTCGGCGCCGCCTCCTTCACTTCTCTTCAGAAGCAGTTTGGCATCGCGGGTGTTCCTGTGACGATCGTAATTTCTCGCAGCCATCGAATCCAGGAAGTGCGCAGCGGTTTGCAGCCTGAGCTATCGCTCGCCGAAATCCTCGATATTGCCAAGCGAGCCAACTCATCTCAGAAGTAGCCGATTCCATATGGCGCTCCCATGGAACTCGGTGGCTTCTCCTTACCATCAGACGTCAGCCTCCGCATCATCGAATCCGCTTCCTTCATCAGGCCGCTGTGCCGTCCCTCTCCTCCGCGGGGCATTCGGTCCCTCTCACCGTGGCCCGACACGACGACTACCCCACTACCGTCTTTTCGTTCAACACGGCCAGGTACTCCCGGTACGCATACACCCTGTTTCTCACTCGTCCAGTCACCTCGTCCACAATCCCCATCTCGCCAAGAAGCTCGAGCGCCGCACTCGCGCTCGGAAAGGACATCTCTGCCGCATCGGCTGCTCGCGAGATCGACAGCATCGGCGTCCGCTTCAGCGCCTCGAGGAGTTGCAGCGCCGACCGGCCCCGGCGTTTGATCGGGAGCAGCCGCGCGCAATCTCGTTGGAAAAGCGCGTTGAGCCGTTCGGCGACAATGACCCCTTCCGTTGCGGTCTCGGCGATCCCTTCGAGAAAGAATACCAGCCACGCTTCCCAGTCTCCCGTCGTCCGGACGTCGGTGAGCAGGCGGTAGTATTCGTCCCGATGTTCCTTGAGATACAGCGAGAGATACAGCATCGGCTCGCGCAAGACCCTCGCATGACATAGCTGCAGCGTGATCAGCAGTCGGCCAACGCGGCCGTTGCCATCGAGGAACGGATGAATGGTCTCGAACTGCACGTGCGCCAGTGCTGCTCGCACGAGTTGTGAGATCTCCTCCGATCGGCCGTGAATGAACTTCTCCAGCGTCCCGACTGCGTCGGCCACCTCGGTCGGCGGCGGTGGAACAAAAACCGCGTTCCCCGGACGGGTCCCGCCAATCCAGTTTTGGGTCCTCCGGAACTCTCCGGGATCACTGGTACTGCCGCGGCCGCTTCGCAACAGGATGCCATGCAACTCACGCAGCAGTCGGCCCGAGAGCGGGAATCCGTCCTGCATCCGGCTGATGCCGTGATTCATCGCGGCGACGTAATTGGCCGTTTCCACCACGTCGTCATTTCCCGGCGGCGCGCCGGTCTCATCCAGTTCGAAGAGAAGGAGGTCTGACAGCGACGATTGCGTTCCCTCGATCTGCGACGAGAGCACCGCTTCCTTCCTCACGTAGCTGTAGAGAAAGAGCGACCTGTCAGGAAGGAGGGCGACAACAGCGTCGAGGCGGCCGAGCGAAAGGAGCGCCGGTTCGAACGCTCGCTGGACCGCGCCGTCGAACACGAGCGGCGGGGCCGGTGGCAGTGGACGAGGGATGAACGCCTTCACCTCTTCGCCGCCAGCAGTCGATTTCTGGTATCGTCCCGTCACCCCGCGCTTCATCGACCCCTGCTATCTGAAAGTTGAAGAACCCTCACTCTTATTAAAATATACAGCGTATTTTTTAATAAGCTAGATTCTTATTAAGGGTTCGCGACCTCCTCAGGCAGCAATTTGCGCCGCTTTGTCAGTGCTCCGACGGGCTTCCTCCCATCATTGCCAAGCACCGACGGCTAATCCGATCCCTTCATCCGACCGCCGTTCTTCCCTCAATACCGCCACCCTCCCTCCTCACCCCGTCTGCCTCCTTCAACACGCCGTCGGTGCAACCCGAGAACGCGATCAGTTCCTCCCGCAGCGCGTTGGTGTCCCTCGCGCGGCCGTCCGTCTCTTCCGCAAGCCGTTGGCCTGACCCGACAAGCCATTCGTCTCCTCCGCAAGCCGTTGGCCTGACCCGACGAGCCATCCATCTCTTCCGCAAGCCGTTGGCCGGACCCGACGAGCCGTTTGCCTCACCCGCCGCCGAGTTGGTACACCCCGACACCGCTTTGACCCACCGCCGCAACCGATTCGGGTCGTCCGACCACCCGTTTGCCTCTTCCGCAACCCGTTGGCCTCACCCGACGAACCGTTTGCCTCTTCCGCAACCGATCCGTGTCACCGGCATTCGAATCTGCCTCGCGCGGCAACTTCACCAGCCATGACACGAGGAGTGGGTTGTCTTTATTCCCGACGTTTATTGTCCGAATTCCAGACAACATGTCCTGAATTAAGGACACTTCGTCGGCCGCCCATTTCGTGATTAAACAACACTTCACTACCACCAGAAATGGCGCTACTTCAATCGCCACAACGACTTCGCTGCTGGCCTCGCACCCCGAAATGATTCTGGCACGCCATTCGCCTCATCCCCTTGCACGGGCGGTGACGCTCACAATCACCCCCGTTTCCCATTCACAATCCCTGTTTGCGCGCCGCGACGCGCACCTTCTCACCCCTTGGATGGATGGGCCGAACCATGCTCGCAACTACCCGCAGGAAACTCTCGATGTCGGTGCGTTCCCTCGAATTCTCCCAGGCGCACCCCGACGACGATCCCAGCTATACCGGCGTCGTCACCCAGCTGGCGCAGATCGTCGACCGCGCCACCCTCCTGGAAAAGCAGGAGGTCCAGGGACACCTCGACGAACACGCCGCGATCGATCGGCGACATACGGTGAACGGCGCGATCGCCGACACGGTGCGTCACATCGCCCGCGTCTGTCGCGCCGCCGCGGTCATGACGCCCGAGCTGTCGGGCCAGATCCGGGCGATCGGTCGCAACCGGCCGGTCCGCGCCTTCGTTGCGGCAGCGCAGGTGGTCGTCGACGAGGCGACCGCCAACAAGGATCTCCTCCTCAAGTTCGGCCTCGGCGCCACGACGATCGACGACCTGACGAAGCTCCTCGCCCAATTCCAGAGCGAGACGTCGACGTCGCACGTCGGCCGGAACCAGCACTCCGGCGCACACACCGAACTGGATACGCTGATGAGTGAGGCGGTGCTCGCCGTCGGAATCCTCGACGGACTCAACCGCGCCCGATTCAAGCCGGGTTCGGAAGAACTCGGTGCCTGGAAGAGTGCCACGAACGTTGCCGGTCCCTTCAAGCGGAGCACACCAGTGGCGTCGCCTCCTGCGCCCACTCCGCCCGCGCCCGCGCCAGCACCTGATCTCGACGCGGCCCGCAAGAAGTAGGATCGCGGCGTTCATCGAAGAGCCGTCGGGGGAAACTCCGGCGGCTTTTCGCTTGTCCATCGGGGCCGGCATATTCTACCACGCCTCTTGCCCCATGACACTCACTCACGAGAACGTCGATGCGCACCGTCCTCCTCCTCTTCTGCTCCAACATCTTCATGACCTTCGCCTGGTACGGCCACCTGCGGAACCTTCAGCACAAACCGCTGATCGTCGCCATCCTGGTGAGCTGGGGGATCGCCTTTTTCGAATACTCACTGCAGGTCCCCGCCAACCGGATCGGCTACCAGACCTTCACCCTGGCGCAGCTCAAGATCATCCAGGAGATCATCACGATGATCGTCTTCGCCGGCTTCGCCTACTGGTACATGAACAAGCCGATCACCCTCAACTACCTCGGCGCGGCGCTCTGCATCGTCGGCGCGGCGTTCTTCATCTTCAGGCAGCCGGTGTGATCCCTGGTCGCTAGCTCACCGGTTCCACAAGGAACTGCTCGATCTTCCCGTCGGGCATCGTGAACGTCGACAGGTTGACCTTCTTCCCGCCCGCGAATTCCACCGCAAAGCCCCGGAACGTCATCCCGCCGCGCTGAAAGTTCGATGTCTGGGTCACCGACGAGATCGCGCCGAGGGGCGCGAGCGACACGCGATAGTCGGCGACGGCGCTCTTGTCGAAATAGAAATTGCAGTTCGCCGTGAAGAGTGAACGGTCGATCGTGCCGCGCTGGAATCCGGCGAGGACCTTCCGTGCCAGCGCCTCGGCTGCTGCGGCCCCTGCATTGCTTCCTGCCTCGCTCCCTGCCGCTGGTGCCACGATGCCGAGAATCGCGCGGCCGATCTGACCCGCGGCGGGACTCGCTTCCTGATTGGTGAGCACGGCCACCGCGATCTTCGTTTCGGGGATCACGTAGTTCGCCGCCACGAATCCGCCGACTTCTCCGCTATGCGACACGATCTTGCGGCCGTTCCAGGTGCCGATCGAGAATCCGAGCCCGTAATTGCTCGTCTTGCCGCTCTTCAGCTTTGTCGGCGCCTCCATCTCGGCGTACGACGCGGGCGACAGCAGCGACTGATCGAGCACCGACACGTCCCACTTGAGCAGGTCGGCGACCGGCATCGCGATCTCGCCGTCGGCGAAGTACCACCCCGGCGCCTCTTCGAGTGCCGGACGAAGCGGGCCGAGCGCGTGGCGGAAGTAGCCGACCGGCTCGAGGAGATTGTGCTGGGTGTCGAGGTCGATGGTGTTCGGCAGGCCGACCGGATCAAGGACGCGGCGCTTGAGGAACTGCCAGAACGGTTCGCCGGCGACCTTCTGCACGATCAAGCCGACGATGTTGTAGTTGGTGTTGCTGTACTGGTACTCGGTCCCGGGTTCGAAGTCGAGCGGCTTCGTTGCCCACTCATGGACGATCTTCTCCGCCGATGTCGCCCTGGTCCAGTCGGGAATGGTGTAGTCCTGCGGCGCATAATCCTCGTACCCCGACGTGTGCGACATCAGGTTGCGCAGCGTGACTTCGTTCGAACGCGTCAGTTCGGGGAGCCACTTCGACACCGGATCGTCGATCGAGAGCTTCCCCTCCTGCTGCAGCAGCATCACCGCGGCGACGGTGAACTGCTTCGAGATCGATCCGATCGCGTAATGCATTGATGCCCGGGCCGGCACCGGCGGCGAGAGCTTCGCCATCCCGAACGCCCTGGCATACGCGATCCGGCCGTTCATGACGATCCCGACCGATGCGCTCGGCACCTTGGTGTCGGCGATCACCTTCTGCACCGCGGCCGCCACCTTCGCGGCTACGTCGGGGGGAAGGGAATCGACCCCCTGCGCAAGGAGTGCGTGCGGTGCTGCGGCGATTGCCGCCGCTACGAGAACGTATCTGGCGCGACAAATCGAGGTCGGCATCTGGCCGGTCCTGGTGAGGGGACGGAAGATCAGGCTCCCCTATTAATAACGTTCCGTCCGTGCCACAGAAACCGGTCCCTCGCGCGGGCCTCAGTCCGCGCGAAGCACCCTCACCGGATCGACCCGCGCCGCGCGCCGCGCCGGGGGGACGGTGGCGATCGCCGCCGCAATCGCGAAGAGCGCAAATGCAGTGAGGTACGCGGCGGGGTCGACGGCGTGCACGCCGAAGAGATACGGCGTCAGGAAATGCCCCAGCCATGCCGCCGCCGGAACGCCGAGCGCGATCCCCCACCCGGCGCCAATCGCCGTTTCGCGGAGCATCAGCGCGGTGAGCGACCCAGCGCGCGCGCCGAGTGCCACGCGGATCCCGGCCTCGCGAGTGCGGCGTGCCACCGTCCGTGCGATCACGCCGAACATCCCGATCGACGCCAGCACCGCGCCGATGATGCCGAACAGCGAGCCGAGCAGCGTGCGGTACGATTCCTCGCCGTACGATTTCCCGATCAGCACCGGCGCCTGAGCGATCGACTCGGGGGCGACCGACGGATTCACCGACTTGAGCGCGCCGCGGACTGATCGGATCAGTGCATCGGCATCGCCGCGCCCGCGGACCACGAACGTCATCCAGTCGCCGGCGCGCTCGGCGTCAGGGACGTAGATCATCGGTTCGACGTCCTTCGACAGCCGGGCATACCGGATATCCCCGGCGACGCCGACAATCGTCCAGTCCTGCCCTTGCCAGTGGACCCGCTGGCCGATCGGCGACGTTCCCGGAAAGTCGCGAGCTGCCTCGGCGCGTGAGATGATCGCGACCGGCTCGGAGCCGAGCCGATCGTTCGCGTCGAAGGCGCGCCCCAGAGTGATCGGAATCGCCATGGCGTGGAAGTAGTCGTCGAGGACGACGCGCTGCTGCACCGGATGCGCCAGCGACGGATCGCGGCCAGGGAGATTGAGCGGCGAGCTGCTATACCCGTAGGTGAACGGTGCACCGGTGGCCCCGCTTGCGGCAGTCACGCCCGGAAGCGCACGCAGCGCCGCGAGGACCTGGCGGTGGTAGTCGACCACCTTGGCACTGTCGTCCCAGAAGTGCGGCGTCGGAGTCATCTCGGCGATGACGAGGCCGTTCGCGGTGAACCCGGGATCGACCGACGCGAGCCGCACCAGCGAACGCCCGAGAAGCGACGAGCCGATGAGCATGACCAGCGACAGCGCCACTTCGGCGGCGACCAGCGCGCGCTGGATGCCGATCTCGCCGCGAGCAGTCTGTCCCGCTCCGATCCGCACCGACGAATGGCGTCCCCACCTGAGCAGCGCGAAGCCGGGAAGAATCCCGAACGCGATCCCGGTCACCAGCCCCGCGACCGCGGTGAAGAGGAGTACCCTGCCATCCATGCGAATGTCGGCGAGTCCAGGAATGTTGGGCGGCGCAAGACGGACGAGCACCTTGGTGAGTCCCCATCCGAGTCCGGCACCAATCACCGCCGCCGCTCCCGCGATCACCAGGCTCTCGGTGAGCAGCTGTCGCGCGAGCCGCCCCGGTGTGGCGCCGAGTGCCGTGCGCGCGCCGATTTCCGGCTGCCGGCGAGTCGCTTCGCCGAACATCAGCGTCGCGACATTGACACACGCGATCAGCAGGAGCAACCCGACCGCGCCGCCGAGGATGATCATCGATGCGCGGATCGAGCCCGTCTGATCTTCCTGCCACGAAATCGCCCGCCCCGATGTGCCGCCTGCGGTGCCGTGCCACGACACCTTGTCGCTGGTGATGATCGAAGAGACTTCAGCGCTCGCCTGCTGCACCGTCACGCCATCCTTGAGCCGCCCGAGACCGACGTAACTGCGATTGTGCTGCGCCGGGATGTCGTCCTTTTCCTGGAATGCCGGGACCCAGACCGATGGCGCGGCCGTTGCCCGATCGAGCCGGATCCCCGGCGGGAGGACGCCGACGATGGTGTAATTCTTCTCGCCGAGCGTCACGCTGCGTCCGATGACCGCGCTGTCGCCATTGAACCGGCGCTGCCAGATATCGTACCCGATGTCCGCGACTGCAGGACCGTTGAGGACGTCCTCTCCCGGCCGGAGGACGCGGCCGAGATACGGGTGAATGCCGAGCATCGGGAAGAGCGAGGCCGTGACGCGCACTGCGACGATCTGCTCGTACGCCTTTCCGTCGCCGAGCATTCCGTCGGTACGACCCCACGCGGCGAGCTCGCTGAATGAATGCGCGCGCTGCCGTAAGGCCTGATACTCGCTGTTGCCGATCACCACGCGATTCCAGGTGATCGAGCTGGCAACTTCGTGATGCCACCCTTCCTCGACCGCCCAGATCGCGACCAGTCGATCGGGATGCGGAAACGGCAGCGGCCGCAGCATGATTCCGTCGGCGACGCTGTACATCGCGGTGGCTGCGCCGATCCCCAGAGCGAGCGGGAGAATTGCGAGGAGGGCGAACGCCGTCCGCCGCCGCAGGGTGCGCAACGCGAAGTGAATGTCCTGGAGGATGTTGGCGAAATAGCGATGACGACGCACGGCATGCTCCCGTTCGGTGGCGAGGACGTGACATTCAGCGGCGACCCGCGACAGATCGTCGAAGCGCGCGCGCGCCAGACGCTCGGCGTCCTCACGCTCGTAGCCTCGCGCGACGAGCTCGCGGATCCGCATGTCGAGATGGAATTGCAACTCGTCGGCGACCTCGTCGGCTGGTGTCGACTCGAAGATCGGCTCCGGCAGCGGACGATCACCCGGTTGGCGCGGGTCGCTCATCCCTCGACCTCCAGGAGGCGCGCAACCTCGCGGGCGAAGGCGACCCACTCCCGCTGTTCGGCCTGGAGGTGGCGTCGTCCCGCGGGGGTGAGCTGGTAGAACTTCGCGGGGCGATCGAGCTCGGAGATCCGGCGATCGCTGCGGACCCAGCCCCGCTTTTCCATCCGGTACAGCGCGGGATAGAGCGAGCCATCCTCGACCCGCAGGAGATCGCTCGACGTCTCTTCAATCCATCGCGCGATGGCATAGCCGTGGCGCGGCCCCCAGGTCAGCGTCTTGAGCACCAGAAGTTCGAGGGTCCCGCGAAGGTGGTCGCGCGAAGCCACGGAGCCTCCATACCTAGAGTTCGATATATGATAGACACATGAGGGGGGAAAAGCGTTGCAGAGGGCCTACTGAAGGCTTGGCATATCGACGCCGCGGTCGCGCGCCACGTCGATCGCCTTCTCGTACCCCGCGTCGGCGTGGCGGATCACTCCCATCGCCGGATCGTTGGTGAGACAGAGCGCCAACCGCCGGTCGGCGTCGCTCGACCCGTCGGCGACGGCGACGAGCCCGGCGTGCTGCGAGTATCCCATTCCCACGCCGCCGCCGTGATGAAACGACGTCCACCCAGCACCGCTCGCCGTCCCGACCGCGAAGTTGAGGAGCGCCCAGTCGCTCACGGCGTCGGATCCGTCCTTCATCGCTTCGGTTTCGCGATATGGCGACGCGACCGATCCGGCATCGAGATGATCTCGCCCGATGACGATCGGCGCCTTGAGTCGTCCGTCGCGCACCATCTCGTTGAAGAGGAGCCCGGCCTTGTCGCGCTGCCGGTATCCGAGCCAGCAGATCCGCGCCGGCAGTCCCTGGAACGCGATCCGTTCGCCGGCCCAGCCGAGCCACTGCTGCATCCGTCGATCGTCGGGGAAGAGCTCCAGCATGGCGCGGTCGGTCGCCGCGATGTCGGCTGGATCGCCCGAGAGGGCGACCCAGCGAAACGGCCCGCGCCCTTCACAGAACGAGTCGCGGATGAATGCGGGGACGAATCCCGGATAGTCGAAGGCGTTCTTCAGTCCGCCGAGCTGCGCCTGTGCCCGGAGATTGTTGCCGTAGTCGAACGCGACCGCTCCGCGTCGCTGCAATTCGAGGATCGCCTCGACGTGCCTCACCATCGCTTCGCGCACGCGTTTGAGGTATTCATCCGGCTGTTTCGCACGGAGTTCGTTGATGTCTTCGTCCGGCTTCGAGGGCGGGATGTAGCCCCACATCGGATCATGCGCCGATGTCTGGTCGGTGACGAGCTGCGGCGTGAAGTTGCGGTGAACCAGATCGGGGAGCAGGTCGGCGGCGTTGCCGTGCACGCCGATCGAGAGTGCCTTCTTGTCGCGTGCCGCGCGTTGCGCCTTGGCGATCGCGTCGTCGAGCGATGTGGCAACGACATCGAGATACCGCGTTTCGAGGCGGCGTTCGATCCGGTGAGGATCGATCTCGATGCAGATGCTCACGCCACCGGCCAGCGAGACGGCGAGCGGCTGCGCACCGCCCATGCCGCCGAGTCCCGCGGTGACCGTGATTGTCCCGGCGAGCGATCCGCCGAAATGTTTCTCCGCCGCCGCCGCGAACGTTTCGTACGTGCCCTGCAGGATCCCCTGCGTGCCGATGTAGATCCATGACCCGGCCGTCATCTGGCCGTACATCATCAGGCCGAGGCGATCGAGCCGATCGAACTCCTCCCACGTCGCCCATTTCGGCACGAGATTGGAATTGGCGAGGATGACGCGCGGTGCCATGTCGTGCGTGCGAAGGACGCCGACCGGCTTGCCGCTCTGGATCAGGAGGGTTTCGTCGTTCTCGAGACGATCGAGCGTCGCCACGATGGCGTGATAGGCGTCCCAGTTCCGCGCCGCCTTGCCGCGACCGCCATACACGATCAACTCGTCCGGCTTTTCTGCCACCGCCGGATCGAGGTTGTTCATCAGCATCCGCTTGGCGGCTTCCTGGATCCAGCCGCGGGCGGTCCGCGTGGCACCGTGCGGAGCATGTATCGGCATCGACAAGTCACGGAAGAACGTGGACACGAGCGCATTGGTTCAGCGCGGACTTGAAGATAAGGCGGGATCAGGCCGCGAACGGCACTCCTTCGAGTACTTCGCGGACCTTGCCGATCAACCGCGTCGTGCCGAACGGCTTGGCGAGAAAAGCCGACTCTCCGTCATCGAGGAGGCCGTGCCGCGAGATCGCCTCGGTCGGATAGCCGGAGAGATAGAGGACGCGCGTCTCCGGCGAGTTGCGGGCAAACTCGCGCGCCAGCTCCGGGCCGCTCATCCCGGGCATCACTACGTCGGTGAGCAACAAGTCGATCGGCGCGTCGGTCAGGAGGGCGAGGCGGAGCGCCTCGTCGCCGTGCGATGCGGTGTACACGGTATAGCCGCGCGCCTCGAGGACGCGCCCTGTCACGTGCCGTACGTTCGGATCGTCCTCGACGACAAGAATCGTCGCCGGCTCACCCGCCAGCTTGCTGGTCATCACGGTACCGCTCCCCCTGTTTGGACCGCGCCGATCTGATCGTTCGGCTTGGTGACCCGACAACGGGCAAGAACGGTGCCCAAGGTCAGCCAGCCGGAAAGGCTGAATTTATAAGCACTTAGCAAAAACCAACGTCAAGAAACTGGTCAGTTTCTCTCTGAGTATTCTTCTGCCGTCGAAAATGGAGGTGGGAATGGCAGTGCGTTGGAGGCAGCGGATCGGGACGCTGGGAATTGTCATTGCCGCCGGCGCCATGGCGGCGGCCCGGATCGAGGGGCAGGTCCCTCATCGGCTGGCGAGAAGTGGCTCCGCGATCGGAAAGATTGCCGCCGCGATCGACGGCCGGGTCGGAGCCGCAGGGCTGGTGGTCGAGACCGGCGACCGGGTCGATTTTCGCGGCAACGAACGGTTTCCGATGCAGAGCGTCTACAAGGTCCCGATCGCGATGGCGGTGCTCCAGCAGATCGACGCCGGCAGGGTGACGCTGAGCCAGTCGATGCATCTGCGGCGCGGCGATCTCGTGCCGGAGGTGCATTCACCGATTCGCGATGCCAATCCCTCGGGCGGCGATTTCACCGTCCGCGAACTCCTGCGCGGCGCGATCGTCGAGAGCGATGGAACGGCGTCGGACATGTTGCTCACCATGACGACTCCGGAGAACGTGACGCACCTGCTGCGGACCGCCGGCATCGACAGCGTGGTGGTCGCAACCACGGAGCGCGCGATGACTCGCGGCCCGACGGTGCAGGATCGCAACTGGTCGACCCCTCGCGCCGCGGTGCAACTCCTTCGCGAACTCCAGCGCGGTCGTACCATCTCGGCGCCGAGTCGTGCGCTGCTGCTTGGCTGGATGGAAGAGACCACGATCGGTGCCGACCGGATCAAGGGTCGATTGCCGAAGGGAACGATCGTGGCGCACAAGACCGGGTTGGATCAGACGCGGAACGGCATGGTCCGCGCGACCAACGACATCGGCCTGGTGACCCTTCCCAACGGGCAGCACCTGGCGATCGCCGTGTTCATCCGCGATTCGCGCGCTCCCGAAAGCCGCCGTGCCGACGCGATTGCGCGCATTGCACGCGCGATGTGGGACGCGGCGACCGCCAGGAGATAACTCCGGCGCCGCGGCGGCGGAGTGCGCGATCGAGAGCTACTTCTCCGCCGCGCTCAATGCGTTGCGAATTCCCTGCAACAGCGCCGGGAGCGGAGCGTCCCCCCAGAAGTGGAGGAAGTAGATCTCCGGTGACGCGCCGATGAGATGCGTGTGCAGTGCCGTCGCCGTGATCCCCGCCGCCGTGAGCGCACGGATCACCGGTTGCACCTGCCCCGCCGTCATGGCGAAGTCGCCGGTCGCCACAGCGCGCGCCGGTGTCACCTGCTGGATTGCGATCGACGTCCCGTATGCGAGCGCCGGCACGAGTGCGTTTCCGCCCACTGTGACCGGTGGGGCGACGAGCATCGCCGACAGAGACGCAACGGCGCCCGACGCGCGACTGTGCAGTCCGAGGACGCGAAAGACTTGCGCCGTATCGATGGTAACCACGGCGGAGTTCGCGGGCGGGTGTGCACCAGGGTGCGGTGCCTCCGTCACGCGCATCACGCTGTTCACGCGCGTCGCGAGATCGACGGCACTTCCGCTGCCGTGAAAGTGGATGTAGGCGAGGCGCGGTGTCTCGCCGTTGAGATGATCGTGGATCGCGGCGACATCGAGATGCCCGGCAACGATCGCGTGGAGCACCTTCGGCAATTCCGATTCCGTGGCGATGATGTCACCCATCGCCTCCGCCCTGGCCGGCGTCCCGGCGAATCCCGCCCAGCTACCCAGGGCCAGCGCCGGCGCGATCTTCACGTCGCCGACCATCACGTTGAGGTCGGTGCGGGGAAGGGTGTATCGGGTGTATCCCCCGCCGTCGGCCGGGGGAGCGCCGAGGATCGCCGCGACAGTGTCGCGCACGGGGTCGAACGGTGATTGTGCCTCGACGTACATCGGCAGCACGCCAGCGATTGCGATGCTGATCGTGACTGCTGTGCGAATTCGCATCTTCAGCTCCTCGTTGTTGGTTTCCGTTTCGTGTCATGTCGTCCTCGGTTCGCCGTGTCCCAATCCGCGGGCTGCGAGAAATGATCGCAGCATGGATCCCGTCGCCCCGGCGAGCGCGACGTAGCCGTCGGGGCGGATCAGGTACCCCGCGTCGCGCTGGAGCCCGGCGGCCTGCATCGACGGGTCCCAGGCGAATCGATGGATCGGAATGCCGTGTTCGTCACAGACGACGCGGAGCGAGGTCGGGACGTCACCGTAGACGTGCATCTGCCAGTCGAGCGACGCGAGCGGCGCAAAATTGTCCTGGCCTTGACCGAGCTTGATCCACGGGAGCCGATCTCCACCGCGGACGCTGCCGGCACGCCCTGCGTTCCAATGGACATGCCGGTAGGTGATCTCGGTCTGCGACACGGTGCGGTAGAGGAATCGCTGCACCCGTTTGCGCCGGAGCAGCCAGGGGAAGAGTCGCGGTACCACGCGGCTCCGCATCGTCCGTGCGATGAAGCCATCGCGGGTGACGAAGGTGAAGGCGCGATCGGTCGATTGCACCAGCTGTCGCGCGAACCCGATTCGCTCCGGTTCGTAGCTGTCGAGCAGGGTTGCATTGGCTCGGCGCTGGATCACGTCGGCGAGTTTCCAGGCGAGATTGACCGCATCACCGATCCCGGTGTTCATACCCTGTCCGCCGACCGGCGAGTGGATGTGCGCGGCATCGCCGGCGAGAAAGACGCGGCCGCGACGGAAGGTATCGGCGACTCGGTGATGCACGTGATAGGTCGAGAACCACTTCACGCCGTGCACGGAGATTCCCATCCCGCCGATGACCCGCTGCGAGACGTCTTCCCACGTGAGCGTGCTGCCGGGCGCCGCCGGGTTTGCGACGACCGTGCCGACCAGGCGAACGGTACCCGTGTCGCGAAGCGGGAAGACCAGGAGGAAGTCGGCGTCGTCGATCACGACATGCAGTTCGTTGTTGGCGACGGCGCCGGTCGCCTCGACATCGGCGACGTAGAACATCCGCTGGTACGTCCCGCCGGGGAAGCCGGCGCCGATTCCCTGGCGCACCACCGACGACGCGCCGTCGCAGCCAACGAGATACCGTGAGATGCAGCTCGAGGTGACGTCGCCGGAGCGGACGGTCGTTTCGACCCGCTCGCTCAGGTCGCGGAACGAGATGACCTCGACGCCTCGTTCGACGTGAACGCCGACGGCCTCGAGTTGCTCGATCATCAGCCGTTCGTGGAGCTCCTGCGGCAGCACCAGCATGTACGGAAAACGGGTGATCCCCTCGCCGGCGAGGGAAAGCGGTGCACGGGCAAGGTGCCGTCCATGCGCCCAGAGATTGACGCCGGGGACCTCGACGCCGCGCGCAATGGCAACGTCGGCAAAGCCGAGCTGCTGGTAGAACTCGAGGGTACGGGCCTGGACCGCGAGGGCGCGCGAGGTCGTTCCGGGCGCCGCCGCCTTGTCGACAATCCGCAGCCGCACCCCTCGCCGGGCGAGCCAGAGGGCGAGGACCAGGCCGGTGGGACCCGCACCTGCGATGAGGACATCGACGTCGCCGGACGCCATCAGGATTTGCCGATCGGTTCAGGGATTCGCCCGCAACCTGAGTGGTACGACGGTCGTTCCCCAGTGGAGTTGCACCACGGCGGAGTCGGCGTCGACCATCGGGAATTCCCACTGCAGCGTTTCGACGTGATCACCCCGGACCGGCAGCGCCTTCACGCGCAGCACATCCTTGCCGCTCGGATACCGGAGATGAAAGGCAACTGCCGTCCGGTTGAAAATGATCGTCCACGCGGTGGAATCCGGGATTGTCCAGATGCTGTAGCTCCCCGCGGCGAGGCGGGAACCATTGATGTCGAGCGGTGCGGAGAGCGTAATTCGCGCCGCGCTGTCGGCGCTGGGCGTCCAGATCTGACCCCAGGGCACCAGTGAGCCGAACAGTGCCCGACCTCGCGCCACCGGACGACGGTAGACGATCTCGACCCGGGTCCCGGCAATGAGCTGCGATACCGTGCCGAGCTGGCTCTTGGGAGTCGCCTGCGCACAAGCGCTCGCGCCGGGGACGGCGACGAGGAGCGCGAGGGTAAGGGAAATGAATCGCATGGCGGATAATACAGCGCCGGCGCGGTTGGTGGTCGGCGGGATCATCGGCGTCGCGCTAACTTCTCCCGGTCACCGTTTCACCAACGCACCGACTGCGAGCCATTTCGTGTTCACATTGACCGTCGGCGATTTCCAGCAGGTGCGCGACCGGATCGCGCCGCACATCAAGCGCACGCCGCTGCTCACGTCACGCCAGTTGAGCGAGCTCACCGGTTACGACGTGCGTCTCAAGGCCGAACTCTTCCAGCGCGGCGGCTCCTACAAGATCCGCGGACCGCTCAACAAGCTGTCGCAGATGTCGGATGAAGAGCGGCGCCGCGGCGTGGTCTGCTCATCGGCGGGGAATCACGCGCAGGGCGTCGCCCTCGCGGCGAAGATCCACGGAGTGCGCGCCGTGGTCTGCATGGCGACGAACGCCACGCCGTCGAAGATCGCGGCGACAAAGGGATACGGCGCCGAGGTGGTCCTGCACGGCAGCATCTGGGATGAAGCGAACGAGAAGGCGAAAGAACTGGTCCGCGACGAGGGGCTGACCTACATCCATCCGTTCGACGACGAGCAGCTGATCGCGGGACAGGGGACGCTCGGACTCGAGATCGTGCAGGATTGGCCGGAGGTTGACGCGATCGTGGTGCCGATCGGCGGTGGCGGGCTGATCAGCGGCACCTCGATGGCCGCCAAGAGCCACAACCCCGCGATCCGCGTGATCGGGGTTGAATCGTCCGATGGCCCGGCGATGAAGACCAGCGTCGAACGAGGCGAGCTGACGACGATCGAGTGCAACACCATCATCGACGGCCTGCGGGTACGGCGCACCGGTGTCATCAACTTCGGTGTGGTGCAGCGCTTCGTCGACGAGATCGTGGCGCTTCCCGATCGCGAGATTTTCGAGGCGATGATCTGGGTGATGGAGCGGTGCAAGCTGGTCGTCGAAGGCGCGGCTGCGGCACCGGTCGGAGCGCTGCTTCACGACCTGGTGAAGCTTCCCAGGGGATCGAAGGTTGCGGTGGTCCTGAGCGGCGGCAACGTGAGCCTCGACCAGCTTCGCGGGCTGCGCTGGAACTGAGCCGCACGGGCTCGGCGCTTTTCATCGACGAAACGGACACGACGCATGGCACAGCAGTCACCATACCGCACACTTCCGGGAACTCAGCGGCTGTCGCTGGTGGCGCATGACATTGCCACCAGCACCGACGCCCGCGACGGATACATCCGCGCCATCGTGTCGCGCGGCGGCGGCTTCCGTCCCGAGAAGTTGCGGAAGTGGCCGCCGGAGCAGCTGGCGCGCGAGGTGGTGCGGCACAATCTGGAGACACCGCACGACGAGCTCCGGCTGCTGGTGATCCTGTACGTCGATGTGGAACCGGCACTGCAGATCGAATTTCTCGATGCCACCGGCGTGCGGCGCGAGGGGGCGTCGATCCCGGAAGATGTCGAACCGCCGTTCGCGGCGGCCGACGTGATCCGGACCGCGGCGAGCGCGCTGGTGGCGCAGCACGGCGACGAAGCGCGTCGGTATCTCCGGACGATTTCGATCTACAACGACGCGGCATGGCCCGGCCTGGCCGACCTGCTGCCGACGCTCGCGTGATGTCGCCGGCCGACGGGAATTCGGCGTTGCTGGTGGTGGGCCAGAAGGCGCGTCGTTCGCAGACCTTCACCGCCCTGGACGTGGAGCGGTACGCGGTCCTGAGCGGCGATCGCAATCCGCTCCACTTCGATTCGGCGTTTGTCGCGGGGACATCGTTTGGCAAGCTCGTGGTGCAGGGCGGTCTCACCACCGGCGTGCTGCACGCCCTCGTCGCCACCGATCTGCCGGGACCTGGAACGGTCTTCCTGAGCCAGAACTGGAAATTCACCGCGCCGGTCTTCATCGGCGACACGGTGACCGCCGAGGCCGAGGTCGTGAGCGTGCACGCGTCGAAACCGGTGACGCAACTGGCGATCCGCGTCTGGCGGGACGACGGAACCACGGTACTCGAGGGCGAAGCGTGGTGTTACCGCTTTCAGCCCGCACCGCCTCCCTGAAGCTTGCTGTTCACGATCGCGAGAATTGTCGTCTCGCGTTGCTGTGCTTCCTGTTCGATTCGCGCACCCTGAGCCACAATCCCGTCCGCGAACGCCCGGTCGGCGAGTTGTGCGGCGTTGATCCGGACGTTGAGGTAGGCGCCCATCACCGCACTGCGGGCGCACAGCGCGCCGACACCGGCGTCCGACACCGAACTCTCCTGACCCTTCTTCGCCATCGCCTCGATCACTGACATCGATGCGAGGGCGGTTTCCATGACGCGCAGCGGCACTTCGGTGGCGTACCGCGTCGCCGCCTGGATGGCCTCCCGGCGCGCCGCCTTTTCGTTTTCGGTCCCCTTGGGCATCCCCATCGCGGTCATCACGCGAGTAAAAGCCCGGGTGTCCTCGTCGACCAGGTGAAGGAGTTCGCGGGTATGGCGCTGCCCGGCATCGGCGACGTCGCTGAACTCCTTCCAGCGCTCGTCCCAGCCGCGCTTGTGGCTGGAGAGATTCGCCACCATCGTGCCGAGTGCCGCGCCGAGTGCCCCGATGGCGGCGGCCACCGATCCGCCGCCGGGCGCGGCGCTCTCGCTGGCGGTTTCGGCGGTGAAGTCGGCGAGCGTCATCGATACCAGCCGCGTATCGGCGGGGTCACGCAGCAGATATTCGATCACCCGTTCCTCCGGATTGAATGGCGCGAGTTCGTCGAGGCCGAGGGACCGGATCGCAATCCGGACCAGCTCGGCTTCGGAGACCCCGCTCGACCGCTGCTGCTTGTGCAGGAAGTAGCGGCCGGCATCGACCAGCGATTGCAGTGGCACCAGGCCGACCAGTTCGGATCCGGTCACCCGCACGCCGCGCGCGTTGGCGGCGCGGCAGACTTCGTCGAACGCGACATGCAGCGGCGTGACGGAGATGTTGGTGAGGTTGATCGAGACCTGGGCCACGCCGTATTCCGCGATGTACCACCCGATCGCCTTCACTGCTTTCAGTGTGCCGGGGAGGACGACGTCCTTGCCGCCGGCATCCTTGACCGTGCGCCCCGCTTCACGCACGTCGAATGCGATGGCGTTGGCGCGCCGTGTCGACGTCGTGTTGAGGTTGACGTTGTACGCCACGAGGAAGTCGCGCGCGCCGATCACGGTTGCACCGCTCTGCGCGTTGAACGTCGCCGGCCCGAAATCGGGTTTCCATGCGGGATCGGCGAGCTTGCGTTCGAGCCCCTCGTATTCGCCCGCGCGGATCACCGAGAGATTGTTGCGGGCGCGATCGGGTTGTGCCGCTTCGTAGAGGTACACCGGAATCGAGAGCTCGCGCCCGACGCGCTCGGCGAGCTGCCTGGCGTATGCCACGGTCTCGTCCATCGTGATGCCGGAGATCGGGACCAGCGGGCAGACGTCGGTGGCACCCATGCGTGGATGCTCGCCCGTGTGGTGCCGCATGTCGATCACGCTTGCGGCGATCTTGATCCCCCGGAACGCCGCTTCGATGACCGCGTCGGGATCGCCGACAAAGGTGACCACGGTCCGGTTGGTGGCGGCGCCGGGGTCCACGTTGAGGAGGCGGACGCCGGAAACTGCGGCGATCGCGTCGGTGATCTGGCGGATGACCGCACTGTCGCGGCCTTCGGAGAAGTTGGGGACACATTCGATGAGACGGGGCATGGCGGAAATATGGTGGCGGGCGGGGTCCGTTGCTTCGCTCGGGGTGACGGCGCGCTTTGCGACGATTGGGTGACCACTGAGTTGAGCGACCCCTCGCGGCGCTCGGGGTGACGGCGCGCCGGGTGGCGGAGATGGGTATTACGCCGCGAGGCGCGCTGTCACTTGATTACCAGGACCTTCACGTCTCCGTCGCGCCGCGCAATCGTCACGCCGACGTCGTCATGGTCGCGATAGAGCTCGAGGTCGAGCGCCGCGTCGCCGACGGTGAGGTTCCGGATCGTGACCCGGTCGAGCCAGCTTGGTAGTTCCGGATAGCGAAACTGCACCTCCCGCTTTGGTGCATTGATGCTGAGCCCCATGCAGCTCTGCAGCAGCAGGAAGACCGACGCCGCGGCCCAGCTCTGCGGCGCACAGGCCACCGGATACGCCGTCGGCCCTTCGTCCTGCCGTCGTGGAAAGCCGCAGAAGAGTTCGGGCATCCGGTGAATGTCGACGAGCATGCTGGCATCGAAGAGCCCGGTGAGGATCCGCATCGCGCCGCTCTTGACGCCGTAGCGTGCCAGGCCGAGACCGATCAGCGCGTTGTCGTGCGGCCAGATCGACCCGTTGTGATACGACATCGGATTGAACCGCGCTTCCGAGGTGGCGACGGTTCGCACGCCCCAGCCCGAGAACGACGTGGCATCGAGCAGGGTGTCGGCGGTGCGCAGGGCGTGCTCGCGACTGGGGACGCCGCAAAAGAGGAGATGGCCGGCGTTCGACGCCCTGACGGCACATTGCTGCTTCTTGCCGTCGAGCGCGAGGGCATAGGTCCCGATTGCCTCGCACCAGAACGCCTCCTCGATCCGTTGCTGCAGCGTGGCTCCGTGCTGGCTCAATTCGGCAGCGCGATCGGCGTGACCGAGCGCCTGTGCCAGGTCGCTCGCGGCGCGAAGCGCGGCGCACGCGTAGCCCTGGATCTCGCAGAGGGCGATCGGCGGCTCGGCAAGCCGGCCGTCGTGGTGGAAGACGGAATCGTGCGAATCCTTCCACCCCTGATTGTCGAGTCCGTTCTTCGATTGGCGATTGTATTCAAGAAATCCATCGCCATCGGCGTCGCCGTATTTCCACATCCATTCAAGCGCGCGCTCGACGTGCGGCCAGAGGTGGTCGGCGGTCTCGCGGTCGCCGGTCCGCTCGTAGTACGCGCCGGCGAGCATCACGAAGAGCGGGGTGGTATCGGCGGCGCCGTAGTACCGTCCGAACGGGACTTCCTTGAGCACCGCCATTTCGCTGCGTCGCGTTTCGTGGAGGATCTTCCCCGGCTCGGCGTCCTCGGCCTTGATCACCTCGGTGGCCTGCGTGGCGGCGAGATAGCGCAGCACCCCCCGGGCGACTTCCGGATTGATCCACAAGTATTCGAGGGCGGTGATGATCCCGTCACGACCGAACGGCGTGCTGAACCACGGGACGCCGGCGTACGGGTACGGCCCCTGGGCTGTCTGCGTGATCATCATGTGGACATCGGCCGCAGACCGGTTGAGCCAGCTGTCGAATTGCTCGTTCGAGGTCGACACCGCCGATTCGATGCTGCGGCGGCGGGTCAACGCATCGAACGCCGCGGCAAGGGCGTCGTCGTACTGCAGCGGCCGCGCACCGGAACTTCCGACATCGAAGATCCAGGTGATGAAGATCGTCTCGGCGGCCTGGGCCTCGAGCGAGATGTCGAACCGCATCTCTCCTGCGTCCGATACCTGCGGTGATGGGTCGGTAGCGACCCGCGTGGTGCGCTTGACGTCGTCGAGCCCGGCGTACACAATGCGCGGTTCCGAGCCGCTCATGGCGTAGGTCCGCACACCGCGAGCGCTGCGTGGCGATCCGCGCACCTCGAAGATGTCGGCAAAGTCGGCGTCGTAGCGGATCGACACCGACGCCTCGATCGGCGACAGCGAGTGATTGGCGAGCCGCAGCCGTTCGTAGCAGCATCCTTCCCAGAGGAAGATCGACCGGAACAGGTGCAATGAGCCGCGCGCCACGAGCACTCGCTGATCGTCGAAGATGTCGGGATTGGTCAAGTCCACCGACAGCAGCGCGTTGTCCTGGCGGACGGTCGAACTGAGCAGCAGCGGCAGTTCATCATTGAGGAGCAATTCGAGGTGCGACAGCATCCGCGTGCCGTCGCAGTAGATCCCCTGCTCACGATTACCGACCTGCTTGATGTCGCCGTGCCGGTCGAAGACGGCGAAGGTATCGCCGTACTTGAGGACGCGGGTGCGATCGTCGGCGCGTTCCTCGGTGGCGAGGATGTAGTACTGATTCTCTCCGCCGTTCGCCGGCATCGCGAGGCGCCGCTTACGCGGCATGACGTTCCGGTCCTCTCGCCAGCCGGGCATACAGCGCGAGGTAGTCACGCGCCATCCGGTCCGCGGTGAATCGCTGGTCGAACGTCTGCCGGCACCCGGCGCGGTCGACCTCGCCGATCCGCCCGAGGGCAGCGACCGCCTGGTCGACGTTGTCCACCACGAAGCCCGTGACCCCGTCGGTCATCACCTCCGAGACCGAGCCGCGCCGGAAGGCGATGACCGGCGTACCGCATGCCATCGATTCGATCATCACCAGGCCGAACGGCTCCGGCCAGTCGACCGGAAAGACCGTCGCCAGGGCGTTGCCGAGAAAGTCGTTCTTGGCGCGATCATCGATTTCACCGATCAGTTCGATCAACGGTCCGCCCAGGAGCGGCTCGATCTCGCGGGTGAAGTACTCGGCGTCGGCGCGATCGATTTTCGCCGCGATCCGGAGCGGAATGCCGGTCTGCTGCGCAATGGCGATCGCCCGATCCACGCCCTTCTCCGGCGACACTCTCCCCACGAACGCGAGATATGATCCGGGCTCGGGATGAAAGGTATAGAGGTCGCGCGGGATGCCGTGGTACACCGTTCCCTGCCAATTGAGCCACGGGAGTGGCGTCCGCTGGGCGTTGGAGATCGACACCACGGGTACCGTGGGAAATTCCCGGTACAGCGTCACCAAGTCGGGGATATCGAGCCGTCCGTGCAATGTGGTGAGCGCCGCTGCGTTGAGGCGGCGGGAAATCGGGTAGTGGAGATAATCAATGTGGTAATGTATCAGATCGAACTCGGACGCCATCCGTGCGATCTTCTCGAGCATCACCACGTGATGCGCCAGTTGATCCTCGCAGGTGGGATCGAGCCGCAATGAGCGATCGGAGCAGGGGATCAGTCGCGCACTGGTCACCGAATCGCCGCTGGCGAAGAGCGTCACATCGTGTCCCTGCGCCACGAGTTCTTCGGTGATGTTCGACACGACGCGTTCGGTTCCGCCATACGCCTGTGGCGGAACGCTCTCATAGAGCGGAGACACCTGGGCGATACGCATGATGGTGCCGCGGTCTCCTTTCGCGTGGTACGAATGATGTCGCAGACCCGCTAGCGGAGACGAATGAAGCGCGCCCCGTCTCACGAATCGCCGCGGCGCCGCGCTATCATTCCCCGGTGCAGACCCCTGACGGCGCCACCATGATCGCCCGATTCCGCGCCGCCCGCGCCGACGAGCGATGGGCGGTGCTCGAAGGGCTTCACGCCATCAAGCACGCCATCCGGTTCGGGGCAGCGATCGATCTGGTCATTGCCCACGACACCGGCGCGGTCGGCCGGCTTGCCGAGCAGCTTGCGCCGGATACAGCAACGCGGCTGACCGACATGATGCGCGCGGTCGATCGAGCGACCTTCGACCAATTGTCGCCGACGCCACCCGAAACCGGTGTCATCGCGATCGCCGCGCGGCCTGCGCACTCCGAGGCCGCGCTCCCCCGGTCGGGTCCGATCGTGCTCCTGGAGTCACCGGCCCATCACGGCAACATCGGCGCGGCGATTCGTGTCGCCGCCGCCGCGGGCGCAGCGGCGCTTGTCACCACCGGGACGATCGATCCGTGGAATCCCGGCGTGCTGCGCGGATCGGCGGGGTTGCACTTTGCGCTGCCGGTATGGCGCGCGGAGACAATCTCCTTCCCGGGCCGGACGATGATCGCCCTTGATCCCGATGGCGAGGCGCTCGCGCCGTCGTCGATTCCCGACCACGCCGTGGTCGCGTTCGGATCGGAACGCACCGGGCTGTCGCGCGAACTGCTCGCGCGCGCTGATCTGCGGATGCGGATCCCGATGGAGCCCGGCGTCTCGAGTCTCAACCTCGCCACCGCGGTGGCTGTGGTGCTCTACGCGCGGAAGCTGGCGTGACGACCGCGCGGCGCGAATCACCGAGGGCGTTCACCGCGCTCGCCCTCTCGGGCGTGGTGTGGGGGACGTCCTTCGTGCTCGGCAAGGTGGCGCTGCAGCAGTTGAGCGTCCCCCACATGATCCTCTACCGATTCCTCTTCGCATCGATCGCATTTGTGCCGCTGCTGGTGCGTCGCTGGCCCAGGCTCAATCGAAACGAATGGTGGATGGTAGCCGTCGCCGGAGTGATCGGCGTGCCGGTGCAGTTTCTCCTCCAGTTCGAAGGGCTGGCGCGGACGACGGCCTCGCACGCGGCACTGATGATCGGCACGGCGCCGGTCCTGGTCGCCACCGCAGCGTTCCTGTTCCTGCGCGAGCGGCTGCACCACCATGTCTGGCTGGCACTGGTGGTCTCCACGGCCGGTGTCGGGTTGATCGTGATGCGAACCGGGGGCGGTAGCGGTCCATCGCAGCCGACACTTGCCGGCGATCTCCTGGTGCTGTCGTCGATGTTTGCCGCGGTGGTCTGGATCCTTGCAAGCAAGCAGCTCATGGATCGTCATCATCCGGCGGTCGTGAGCGGATTGATCGCGATCGCCGGAACGGTGGCGCTCACCATCTGGGTGTTGATCCGCGACGGCCTCCCGCCAACTCACCTGTCTTCCGCAACGTGGCTCGCCACCGTAACGCTCGGCATCGTGGCGACGACGTTCGCGACCGTGCTGTGGAATTGGGGTCTGGCACACACGGACGCGGGAAAGGCCGGCGCCTTCATCAACCTCGAGCCGGTCGTCGGTGCGATTCTCGGCGTCTGGCTGCTGCACGACTCACTGGGATCAATGGCGCTGGTCGGTGGCGTGATGATCGTCGCCGGAGCGCTCGCCGCCAGTTTCTAGCAGCGACCAGCGCATGGCTCCGGCGTCAGGCTGCGCCGGGTGGCTCGTCGGGCTCATCTCCCGCCGGGGGTGGCGTGCGCCGGGTCCGCTTCGCTTCGTGATCACGCCATTTCTTCTTTTCCGCTTCGATCGCCTCGGCGCGATCGGCGCCGAGCGAGGAATCATTGAGTGCACCGGGATCGGAGGGATCGATACCGCTCGGGAGGCCACCTTCTGGATCCGACATGAGACACTCCGTGCAGGGGTTACCCCGGATGACGGCGCTCGCGATGTCGCGGCGCACACGCGGCCGAGTCGGTTCTCAGTATCGTTGTCGCGGCCGGTGACGTCCTGCACGGTATATTGCCGACCCCGTTCCCGGATGGGGCGTGCCGACTTCGACCTCAACCAGGAAGCCCCGATGAAACTCGCGTCACGCGCGCTGGTCACCGCCACGATCGTCGGAACAGTGCTCCAGCTGGCGATGGTCACGCTGGGACACCGAGACCTCGCCATCGCGGGGCTCTTCGCACCACTCGGCATCGGACTCTCGTTCGTGGCCGGCGTGCTCTACGCCGTGCTCTCGACCGAAGTGATCCTGCGCGACAACGTGGTGGGTGGGTTGATCGCCGGCGCGGTCTGCGCGTTCATCGGGATCGCGGTGTCGTGCGTGCTGCACGACGTGACGCCGGTGGTGCTGCTTTACGGAACGCTCACCTCGGCAGTCGGTGGCGCGATTGGCGGAGCCGTTGGCCGGCTCTTCTCCAGCGGCCGGGTATAGCGGGTTACTGGTCCGGCGCCGGCGGCGCTCCCGGCGCGTAGCTGCCGTCGCGTGGATGATCGGGCATCGATGTCCAGTTGATCCGCCGCGCGCGACCCGGGCCGAGCGATCGGACCATCACGGCACCGCCCTCGAACCACGCAACCGAATCGCCGCCCCAGCGCATCGCATCGGTGCCACCGGGAGCGAGAAGCGCCGTGTCGCCGCGAGGGCCGATGACGCAGAGCCCGGCGGTTGCGCAGTCCACAACCCGGGTAAATCTCGGCTGGCCGAGCCACAGGGCGAGCGCGGTGTCGGCGCGGGCAGAATCGGACGCCACCACCCGGGTGGCTGGATCGTCTGATGGAGGCGCCGGCGCACGCCACGTTCCATGATCGGTGCTGATGTAGAGGACCGAGTCGCCACTCCACGCCACATCCTGAGGAACGCCCGCTGCCGCGGGAAGCTTGATCGTCGCCTCGCCGCCGCTCAGGAGGTTCATCGCGATCACGTCGCGAGGCGTGCCGGGGAGTGTATCCGGCATCCGGATGAACGCCACCACCGATCCGCTCGACGAGAGTTGCGGATGGCGTTCGACCAGAGCGGTGAAGGTCACCTGCGCGACCTCACCACCGCCGGCGGGCGCAGCGAAGAGGTCGGTGTGGTGATCGATCCCTTCGCCGACAAACACCACGAACGGGTCCTGGCCCACGTTGATCCGATGCGCCAGCGGCGAGAAGGAGCAACCCGCCACGAGGAGTGCCATCGCGGCGGCGAGCAGTCCCCGGTCGCTCCGCCCCACGCGACGCCGTGGCACGACCTTCACTTGTGATCGAGCTGTTTCGCGAAAAACGCATCGATATTCTTGAGCGCCCGATCGTATTCCGCGGTTCCGTATCCGGTCCGGCCCGGCTTGAGGAAGCCATGTCCCGTGCCGTCGTAACTGTCGGCCACGAATCGACCGTCAAGGATCCGCTTCTCGACGGGGACCATTCCGGTCACCGAACGGCCGTCGCGTTCCCCGAAGACGCCGAGCACCGGCGCCTTGATCCGGCGCAGCAGGGTGGAATCGTTGAGCGGACCGTAACAGACCACCGCAGCTTTGAGCTTCGGGTTCGAGGCGGCGTACTTCCAGACGTTACCGCCGCCCCAGCAGAAGCCGATCACGCCGGTATTGCCTCGCTGCGCGGAAGGGAGCGAGTTGACGTACTTGTACGTCGCATCGAGGTCGGCGATGACGCCGGAATCGGTCAGCGTCGCGACGAGCTTGCGGCCGCTGTCGGTGGTCGGCGGCGACATGCCGTACCGCGAAGAGAGGAGATCGGGGACGATGGCGATGTAGCCGTTGCCGGCGAAACGATCGCCCATCGTCGGTTCCCAGTCGGTGAGACCGAAGATCTCGTGAATGACGATCACGGCCGGCGCCTTTCCCGCTCGTTCCGGGTAGGCGACATAGGCGCGGACGCTGTCGCCCTTGGCGTTGGCGTACTTCACCCACTCGCCGTGGGTCTTGACGGCGTCGACGCGATAGTACGGATGGTGCTGCCCGAATCGAATGCCGGCGGCGATGGCGGCGATGAACGCAATGCCCGTGACGACGGGTGTGACGACACTGCCTCGAATGGATCGCATGAGACGCTCCGGATCAGAAGACCGGGAATCTACTCCGGTCCCCGTCTCTGATCGGGGTCTTCAATCGCGGTAGCGGTTCCGGCCGGCGCGCTTCGCCTTGTAGAGATTTTCGTCGGCGAGCTTCATCAGCGATTCGTCGTCGGCGGCGCGATCGTCGGGGAAGGTGGCGAGGCCGGCGCTGACGGTCACGGTCATCGGAAGCGCGGCTTCGCCGAAGTTGTGCTGCTGCACGCGGCGCAGGATGCGATCGGTGAACAGACGCGCCCCGGTCCCGCCGGTTTCGGGAAGGACGACGATGAACTCCTCGCCGCCATACCGGGCGAGGAAATCCATGGTGCGCAACTCCCGCCGGAGCAGGTAGGCGATCTGCTTGAGAACGCGGTCGCCGGCCTGGTGACCGAAGGTGTCGTTGACGCGCTTGAAATCATCGACGTCGAGGAGCACGACGGTGAGTACCTGATCGTAGCGCCGGGCGCGATCAAGTTCCTCGCGAAGCCGGCGATCGAGGACCCGGCGATTGGCGCACCCGGTGAGCGGATCGGTGTCGGCGAGTTCGCGCAGTTGGCCGCCGCTGTCGCTGCCATGTTCGAGATCATACGACTTTTCCAGCGCGGTAACCGCGGCCTCGATCACCTGCTCGGCGAAGCCGAGATCGAGCCGGTTGAGCGGTGGATCGTCGGCCGTGGTACGGAGGAAGAAGACGCCGCTGCGCCGCCCCGAGAGTGAAAACGGCAGCGCAATCACCGATTTCGTCCGGCCATTTCCCGATTGCTGGTTGCCCCAGGTCGTGAGGACGTCCTGATAGAGCGGGTCGGCGTCGACGTCGGTGACCATCACGGTCTGCCCGGTTTCGAGCGCGCGGAGGATCTCGGGATACTTGTTGAGGTCGACGCGCAGATCCCGGAGATTGGGATTCTCGAACGCCGCAACGACGGTCCCTTCGCGATCGCCGGTGGCGGCGAGCACCACCGAGCAACGGGCGATTCTGAGGCCGGCGGCCACGCGGCGCACGAGGATCTGGTAGATCTCCTCGGAATTGAGCGACGCGGTGATCTCCTTGAGGATCGAGACCAGTTCGCTGCGCGACCGCGCCTCGGCACGGGCACGATTGAGTTCTCGGCCGACACGAAGGTGCGCCTTGATGCGCGCCAGCAGTTCGCGCACCTGGTACGGGCGCTGGATCGCGTCGGACGAGCTGAGGCCGAACGGCTCCAGTTGCGCGAGATCGAAGTCGGCGTCGACGATCACGAAGACCGGGATGTCCTTGTGCAGCGAATCGTCCCGCAACCGGCCGAGACGCTCGTTGGTGCCGGCGTCGGGATTGGCGAGATCGACGACCAGCAGGTCGTAGGTCTCCTGCTCCAGCCGCTCGGCGAGCTGCGGGCCGCCCAGCGCAGTCACCACGTCGTAGCCGTTCTCCTTGAGCACCCACGACAAGGTGCGTGCGAGGGCCGTGTCTTCGGTGGCGAGAAGGAGACGGGGATTGCTCATCGGGCGGTGAGCTCCTGATACCG